>CAYRIF010000227.1:0-6263 GCA_964424205.1 uncultured Roseivirgaceae bacterium
GTAAAAATGAATCGCTAAAATAGGAGAAGTTATATGCGGAATTAGGTCTTTTTTTATTGTTTGAGAAATCTCCGCCATACTTTGGTAGTAAGGATTAAAACCTATCGTTTTCAACTGCTGAATATTTCCATCTTCAGCAATAATTCGCCAGTCCGTTTTTGTAGAGCCACTATCAGCTATTAAAATCATCTGTCTATTAAAATTCCAATTACTTCAAATTTATCAAAAACATTTGCAGTATGCGGCGCATCTTCCAATTCTTTTGTCAAATCTTGCCCTGCCCAATGCTCATAGTGCTTACCGTTCCGCCATAGTTTTGATATTTTTACATCATAAATTATCCCTTTATATGCCACCCATACCTCCTCCCTGTCAATCCCATTTCTCAAAGCAAGTTGTGAAAGAAGATAGGTTTTTAATTTGCTACTCTTTTCTCGGTTTGGCATCTGCAAGAATACATTTAATAATTAATAAAACGTAACAGACTGGTGAGAAGATAAATTGTTAGCCTCAAATTCATCGGTAATTTTAAATTATTAGTAACTTCGTGCAACCGAACCTATAATAATTAAAGATTTAAGCTTTGTCAGAAGAATCGAACTATCAAAAATTAATCACCAATGTAATTGGCTTTATCGAAACTAAAATTGATCTTTTCAAACTAGATTTGAAGGAGGATATGTCTAGGGTTTTGGGTAAAATCATTGGATTCATTCTCATGACCTTTTTATTCTTTTTGACCATCATTATTCTTAGTTTCGCGTTGGCTGCCTACTTAAATGAAGCTTGGCAAAGCAATTATTTGGGTTTTGGCGCAGTAGGATTAGGTTATATTATACTGATTTTATTAATTTACTTTTTTAGAAATAGTACTTTAATAAAGCAAATGATTGGCAAGCAAATAGAAAAACACCTCAAATGAGTAAAAAAACAGACACAAAAAGACCAGGTGAGGTAGCCACAAAAAGTAAAGCGGAGCTATTAAGTGCAAATCAAGCTTATTTAGATGCCCTTGAAAATCAGATTACGGATCTTAAATCAAACACCAAAGATTGGGCAAAAAAAGGATTGATAATTGGCGGGTCATTGTTAGCCACTTACAAAATAGCACAGATTTTGTTTTTTGATGATGATCAATCAACCGTTGACAAAGAACCGCAGCCTTTAAATACTGAGTACCCTAAAAAGGAATCTGCAATATTTAATGCCGTTAAAAGCTCCGTTTCATTATTTTTAGTAGGGCTAGCCAAAGAAAAACTAAAAGATATTTTAAAAAACTTAAACTCAGATAATGAGTAAAAAAATATTTCAACACCTAAGCCAAAGAAAAGAAAAAGGATTAAAATCTTTTGCGGTATTGATAGATCCAGACAAAATAACTGACAATCAATCCTTTACTAAATTGATCCTTTCGTGCAAGGAGAATAGCATTGATTACTTTTTTGTAGGAGGAAGTCTGTTAACAACCGATAATGTAGGAGAAATTATTACTTTAATAAAAAAAAATTGCAATATCCCCGTAGTACTTTTTCCTGGTAGCAACCTCCAAATCAATAAAGCCGCAGATGCTATATTATTTCTTTCACTCATCTCTGGCAGGAATCCCGACTTACTGATTGGACAACATGTGATTGCTGCCCCCTTAATAAAAAAATACGAACTGGAAGTTATTCCAACTGGGTATATTTTAGTAAATGCCGGCAATGATACAACCGTCTCCTATATGAGCAATACACAGCCCATTCCTTATGACAAACCAGAGGTAGCAGCCTGCACTGCAATTGCTGGTGAAATGCTGGGGTTACGGGTAATTTATATGGATGCTGGTAGTGGTGCTGCACAGCCTATTTCCACTGACATGGTCTCAAAAGTTGGAGAATCAATCAAAACTCCGCTTATTATTGGTGGCGGTATAAATACTGCACCAAAAGCAGAAGCTGCGCTAAATGCAGGAGCAGATATGATTGTGGTTGGAAATGGTATCGAGAAAAACCCTGATTTGTTAATTGAAATTTCTAAAACAATTCAAAAAATGAATTGCTAGCTATCCATTAGAGATTCTCTTCTTCTCATTTTTCCTGCCGGTATGCCAAACATCATTTTAAATCTTCGGCAAAAATAAGCAGTATCTTTATATCCCACTAGTTTTCCAATATCACGGATACTCTTTTTAGATGTTCTAAGCAGTGTAACGGCACTCTCCATACGTTGGTATTCAATATAATCTTGTGGATTTATACCAGTTAGCATTTTAAAATACTGCCCTACATAGTCTTCAGAAACATGCGCTATATCAGCCAACACTTTATTGGACAAATCAGTACCAATATTGTCTTTAATATAGGCGAATATTTCGATAAGCCGAGGATCTTTGAAATACGTGCTATTGGTGGCCAGTTGTTCAACGAACAAATTGTTTCTTAATATATATCGTAATATTTCAATTACTAAATACTCCGTAGCAATCTTCATTACCCTGCCCTTACCGGGATTATCAGCATGGCTTTCCGCAATTACATCTTTTAATAAGTGCGTTACTTTTTCGTCTTGGATTACAAAAGCAGGAATGTCAAGAGAAGAAAAGAAATTTACAGAATCAAATACTTTGGCGACAAAAGTGATATAGCTGAACCGGTCAGCATTTCTCGCTTCATCTGATTTTTCGATGGTTTTGAAATACCGATCTCTGTTTGTTAGAAAATCATCATTGGTAAGGTGCATGGATTTTCCTGTTCCGTAAGTAACAGAAGACATTTTTCCGCCAGGTATAAACAAAATACCATTTTTTACAACATCTTTATTCTTCCCAAATTTTATATCACCACTTTCCGGAAGAATGAGCGTATTTTCAACATCATAAAAATTTTCAATGGTTAGCGGGTGTAAAATTTTAATTTTCTTAGCTTTTATAAAGCTAACACCTAAAGATTCGATAATTTTATTATAGTCTTCCATCGTAGTAAAAGGAGTGATAATGTATAAAAAAATATGATTATAATTAAAATTTATTGCACAAATCTAATTATAATTTAAAAAAAAACAAATAATATCTTCTTAAAGTATTATTTTTATCCTACAAATAAATTATATTATTTCAAGAGATGCCTTGCAATTACCATTTTTTGTATTTCTGAAGTGCCCTCATATATTTGCGTAATTTTTGCATCTCGCATTAATCGCTCTACATGAAACTCTTTTACATAACCGTATCCACCATGTACTTGCACCGCTTCAATGGTTGTATCCATTGCTACTTGAGAGGCAAATAACTTGGCCATGGCAGCGGCCTTTGAAAAATCTTCCTTTCTATCTTTTATACTTGCCGCTTTCAGGCAAAGTAACCTAGCCGCTTCAATTTGTGTTGCCATATCAGCCAATTTAAATTGAATTGCCTGGTGCTGAGAAATTGGTTTCCCAAACGTTTTTCTTTCTTTAGAATACTGAAGCGCCAATTCATATGCTCCTGCAGCAATCCCCAAGGCTTGTGAAGCAATACCAATACGACCGCCATTCAGGGTGGTCATCGCTAACTTGAAACCAAAACCATCCTCACCAATTCTATTTTCTTTGGGTACTTTTACATCTGTAAACATCAAAGAGTGGGTATCTGAGCCTCTGATGCCTAGTTTTTGTTCTTTCCTGCCCACCACAAAACCGTCCATCTCTCTTTCTACAATCAGTGCATTAATGCCTTTGTGTTTTTTCTCAGGGTTGGTTTGTGCAATGACAATGTACACTGATGCCGAATTACCATTGGTGATCCAATTTTTTGTGCCATTTAAAAGATAATAATCACCCTTATCCTCGGCTGTGGTTCTTTGAGAAGTAGCATCTGAACCTACTTCTGGTTCGGAAAGACAAAAAGCACCTAATACCTCGCCTGTTGCCAGTCTTTTTAAGTATTTTTCTTTCTGTGCCTCCGTTCCAAATTTTTCTAATCCCCAACATACCAGTGAGTTGTTTACCGACATACAAACCGATGCTGAAGCATCGATTTTAGAAATTTCTTCCATTGCCAATACATAAGAAATGGTATCCATTCCTCCTCCGTTGTACTTTGGGTCAACCATCATTCCTAAGAATCCCAGCTCCCCCATTTTCTTAATCTGCTCTTTGGGAAACTCCTGCTTCTCATCTCTTTCTATTACACCGGGAAGTAATTCTGTTTGTGCAAAATCTCTAGCCGCATCTCGCACTGCCAATTGTTCTTCAGTTAGCTGAAAATTCATAAATTATGTTGTTTGTTTGTTTGTTAAGGGTAAAATTTTATCAACCACTTTAGCTTCTTCTCATGTAAATCATAATGTAATATAGCAAGGTTCCTAACGAACCAATTGCTGCCACCACATACGTTCTAGCTGCCCATTTTAGTGCGTCTTTTGCTGCTGCATGCTCTTCTTGGGTGACAATTTTCCTATCTTCTATCCACGCAAGTGCACGATTACTAGCGTCGTATTCTACTGGCAATGTGACAAAACTAAAAATCGTCGTCATCGCAAATAGTGCTATCCCTGCTAATAGTAACTGCGGAAAGATTTGCACTGTAAATATCCCCGCAAGCAATATCCATTGTACATATTTGGAGCTAAAACTCACTGCAGGCACTAACTTGGAACGCATGGTTAACCATCGATAGGCCTTAGCATGCTGCACAGCATGACCACATTCGTGCGCGGCAACAGCAGCGGCGGCGACACTTCGCTGACTATAAACTACTTCGCTTAGGTTCACTGTTTTATTGGCAGGATTGTAATGGTCGGTAAGCTGACCCCTTACAGATACCACTTTCACATTATGAATATCATGGTCGGCGAGCATCAATTCCGCTATCTCCTTACCACTTAAATTCGATTGCAAATGTACTTGTGAATACTTTTTAAATTTGCTTTTTAGCCTGTTACTTACAAACCAACTCACTGCCATGATTGGCACCACCAATATTATATAACCCATCATATCTTTTCTATTTTTTGTTTAACTGTAAAACGACTTTAGATAGTCTGTATCAAAGATAGCAACAAGCAAGTTAAGTAACAAGGGTCTTCGGGAATTATTCAACTACAGCACCTTCATTCATCTCCTCCAGTGTCTCCCACGACAATACTTTATCAAAGCCACTTTCATCAGAATAGCCTCTGTATATATTGTTTATTCTATCTGCTTCATGCCACTGTTGCACTTCAGTTTTTGCAATGCCGTATTCATAATCAATAAACGCATCTTTTGATTCCATTGCTGTTGCGCTAGCTACGTAACCGTAATAACTTCCCAAAACGAAGATAGAATCCGCACTAATTTTGGTGATTTTATAAAATATATACTTGTATTCACTTGTTTCTTCAGGCAATAAAACCGAATAAACACCACCCCTTTGCGGGTCGCTATAATAATCCTCCTTTTCACTGTCAGCCATCATGCCTGATATGATAAATCCTCCTACTATTAATGAAATAACACCGAGTCCCGAAAAAGTATAAAGTGGGGTTTTCAAACTTTTTTTAAGATTCTTCACCAATGCTTTTTGTTCTGGTTGCATTGCTTTTTCTTTGGTCACATTATGGCAATTTTCACATTCCAAAAATGCTGCCTTGCCTATCGGAAAAGTGGGAATCCAAAAGAGATCAAAATATTTTTGATATACCGATATTGTACTTGTCTTGTGCTCGCAGTTTGAGCAAGGTATGTTTTCGGCAGATGCTTCTTTTAGCAACTTACTGCCTGTTCCGTAAACAATCATATTTGGTTAGTTTTTGGTTAATAATTATTTATAAACATATGTCAAATTTTTCTTAAAAGGATGCTTTATACTGAAATCACTAAAAAATGGCTGTTTTCGGGGAGATACTTAATACCTAGAAGTTGGTAGTAACTTTTTAATTCCTAATGTTAAAAATTTTATGCCTATTTACACGTTTAACAAGTCTATTTTTGAGCATTAATCTTCTTGTCAATAAGCGAAGCAATTATCATACTGATGCTACCAACTGCGATTACTCCCAATGTTTGTGCAGCATGCAAAATCGTCGCAAATGCCAGCCCATCTTCATAAGCAATGCCATACAACACCAAAATACTACTGACCATAAAATGATATGCACCAATTCCACCTTGCACGGGGGCAGTCATACCTATGCTACCCATGGAAAGGATTGCAAGTCCTGCTACCATACTTAATCCTGCCGTTTCGGGCAATGCAAAAATCACTATATAACTCATGGTATAATACAATACCCATATCATCAGGGTAGACAACCAAAACATCA
>CAYRIF010000228.1:0-6256 GCA_964424205.1 uncultured Roseivirgaceae bacterium
TTTTATTCAACGTTCCTACTTCGCCCTTTATGGTGGCCACAAGTAGCTCCATTAGTCCCCTTACCTCCAACTTTGGCCTATTCCAATTCTCAGTCGAAAATGCATACAATGTTAAAAATCCCACGCCCAATTCTGCCGCCCCCTCTGTGATATCCCTTACTGCTTTGATAGCATTTTTATGCCCGAAAAGCCGTGCCGCACCTCTTCCCTTGGCCCAACGACCATTTCCATCCATAATTACGGCAACGTGCCGAGGAATATTTTGTAAGTCAATCTTGTCTTTCATACAGCAAAATGTCTGCAAAGTTAACTGTAAAGGGACAAAATTGCTATTTTATTTGGAAAAAATAAGTGATTTTTTAAAAATCTCCGTAAAAGTCATACGGACAAATAACAGAATAGAATCTATAGGTAATGGAAAGACCCGCAAAATAGTACATATCGTTATCAAATCTATTGCCGTATTGATAGTCTTTGCCAGTCACATCTCCTACCGATGTATTATCCAAATAGTCAAAAAATGTTTTACGCGCTCCAAACTCAAAGTTTACACCCCACTGACGATTAAAGTCGTATTTTATGCCTGCTCCAAAAGGAATGACAGGTTGGATAGTGCTATAATCTTGTGGGGATGGCTCTTGCCCAAAAAATGCTAAAACACCAACTCCCGCAAAGAAATATGGGGAAAATTTAACCGTACTGTTTTTATGGCGATAATCTATGAAATTGTATTCAAAAATTGCCGTTGGCTCTACTGCCAAAATATTAAAGGATGTTTGCCTATTGGTTGAGAAAATATCAATTGGTTTTTTATCACTTGCCTGTATTTTACCGATTGTCAATCCATACCGAAAACTTAAAGTAGTATTAACATTTTGCCTAAAAAATACAACACCTCCCAAGCGGTTATCCGTAATTCTATAATCTCTGGTCAAATCACCCGTATAGGTAAGTCCTCCTATGCCAATCCCCACTTCATGCCGCTGCGCAGAAGCTTTCAATGAAAAGAGGAATAGCAGCATGAAAATAGGAAAACCAATATTTGATTTTCCCATTATCCTTTTTGTTAAATCCGTTAAACTCAGTTTCAAATTTTATCTGTATTTAGCACCACCAAATATAGAACCTCCTAAAATATAAGTCAGTTTAATACTTGTAATGATGTATATGTCATTGTCTTTTGAATTTCCTCTAATATTTCCTGTTCCTGCTTTACCAAACCCAGCAAAGAAACCATCAGGGTTAATTTTAATGTCGCCTGATACGTTTGCCAATCTAGGGCTACCAGAATCAACCGCATTTGGTTCTCTAGACCTGTCTGCCATTACCCTTGCTAAATCACTATCTAAAGTGCTCAAATCAACATAGTCACCACTCACATCATCTAGATAATCAAAGAATAAGTGTCTATAACCCATTTCCACTGATAAGTCTAGCGCTTGGTTTAATCGATACCTCACGCCAATACCCACTGGTATAGCAATTTGTATTTTCTTATAGACACTAACGCCACTGCCAGCAACATATTGCCCTTCAGTTCCCAACGGAATCAAATCAACCCATTTACCTGCATCAGGTAAAGGATTTCCTGTATTTACATCTGTTTCGGGCACAAGCCCTTTCGGGTTATGGTGTATCACTGCCACCCCTGCAAATAAGTAGGGCATAAAATCAGGACGCGACAAAAATGTTCCTGTATTTGGTGTAAGGTCTACAACCCCTACGACCGCTAATTCTTTAATATCATTTCTAAATTGCAAATTTCTAACATACCTATATTTACCACTTTCATCATTCGGATCAGCAGATTTATTATCATCCCCTCTCAACCTTCCATAAATAAATGATCCTCTTACTGATATTCTTGGGTTTATCTTACGGGCAAACTCAATGCCAAACCCTGGACGAGTAAAAGCGATATCAAAGCTTAAATTAGTAGGTTTAGGTGCTAAATCCCCAAAATAGTTCATTGCATTGATACTTCCTCCTATTGCGTTATAACTACGCTTGCCAAATCCTCCAGCAAATCCTCCTCTATAGTTTGCTATCCGTCTATTTTTGCCCTTCATAGACCTTTTGCTAGGTCGTCTTTTCTGTGCATCAACTTCACCCATGGTATAAAATACCAAAATTAAAACTGCCAGAATTATATGTAATCTCTTCATAATCAATTGTCTAATCGCACCAATAAAGCAGTGCCTCTTAATTCAAAGTAACAAATAACCACGTTATTCTCCTAAAATAAAAGTAAAAAACCGTTAATTTCTAACATCCAACCCCCAACTGAGTTTTTGACGTAAGGTATCAAGGAAATTATAGGCATCCAATTTTACCAATTTTGCACAAAAATCTTCTTTTCTGACCGCCAATTGGATGGATGCATCTACCGTATATGACCTGGAATCAAGTGAGACTAAGAAGTTTTTACTCCTCCCTTCTATCTCAAACGAAATAACACTGTCATTTGATACAATCATTGGCCGAACATTTAAATTATGCGGACTCACTGGTGTAATAATTAAATTTTTGGACTGCGGTAATACGAGTGGTCCGCCACAACTCAGTGAATATCCAGTGGATCCTGTCGGAGTAGCAACGATCAGTCCATCTGCCCAATAGGAATTTAAGTATTCGCCATCGATATACGTATGCACTACAATCATGGAAGAAGTATCCTTCTTTAAGATGGTCACTTCGTTTAAAGCAAAATTCAGTCCGCCAAAAATATCTTGGTCTGATACTACTTTTATTAACGCTCTTTCCTCTATTTTATAATAGTCATTATAAATTGCTTCTATGGCATACTGAATCTTATCTTTCGGGGTGGTGGCCAAAAAACCAAGTCTCCCTAAATTAATTCCTAAAATAGGCGTTTCTAAATCGCCCACATGGGTGACAGCCTCCAACAGCGTTCCATCACCTCCCAGAGATATGACAAAATGGACCCCTGTTAGTTCAGATTTGGTTTTATATATCTTAAATTTTCCAAATTTATTTTTTGAAGCTTTTATTATATCTGAAAAAACTTGCGAAATAATTACATCCGCCCCTCTTTTTCTTAATGAATCAAACAGTTCTATAATAAACGGAATGCTTTCATCATTGTATTTTCTTCCGTGAATTGCTATTTTCATTTTTTATTTAAAAAAGGGTGTTTGTTAAATATCAAGGTATTTCATAAAAATATCCATCTTTTCTTGATCTGACGCTGATTCTTTTGTTTCATGAAACCTCGAAATTATTTTATAATCAAACCGTTCGAGTGTTGCAATAATATGCGACAAATCTGCCTTGTTAATTTTCAATGTTAATTTTACTTTGGCACCATCTAACACATCATCAGTAATCCAACTGCTTAATATCTTGGCTCCTTCTGCCTCAATTAACCTGCTGATTTCCGCTAATGAATAATCAATTTGCAGCATAGAAATGACTACGACTCCACCAGGACTTTGTACCGCCGCAGTTTGGGCAAACGCGGTAATAGTATCTTCTACATTAATGACCCCTTGGTATTTATTTTCCTCATCCAAAACTGCTACAATATGTGCCCCGTTGTCAGTTGCTATCTTCATAACATCATAAATATGTTGATGAAAAAATACAAAGCAGCTTTCTCCCTCTAAGCCAAACGTTCCAATTTTTTTTTCAAGGTTATTGTCCTCCAAAATAATTTCTTCTGTAATGAACCCTCTATAAAAACCATTTTCTAGCACCGGAAGCTGGCTAGTACGTAATTCTTCCATCCATTTATAGGCTTTTCCTGCTGTATCACTCGTCTTCAGCGGAGGAATCATTTGATTTATTATTTCTAACGCTATCATGTTAGTCTTTAATCTTTTATAACAGAAACTCTGCTAGTATTTCATTGAATTTATCCGGATGTTCCATCATCGGGGCGTGGCAACACTTGTCAACAAACCGCAAGGTTGAATTAGGTATTAACCTATTAAACTCATGCCCAACCATCGGTGGGGTAATTGTATCATTCAGTCCCCAAATTAATAACGTAGGAACTTCAATTTTTGATATCTCATCAGCCATGTTATGTCGCTGCGCAGATTTAGCAATTGCTACTATCCGTAACGCTTTCTGGATACTTTTGGTCGTATTAAAAACCTCATCCACATATTCTTTAGTGGCAATTTTTGGGTCATAAAATGTATATTCTACCCGTTCTTTGATATAATCATAACTGCCCCTTCGAGGAAATGAGCCTCCCATGGCATTTTCAAAAAGCCCTGAACTTCCAGTAAGAATTAATTTATCAATTTTTTCTTGGTGCTTGAGTGTATATATCAACGCTATATGACCGCCAAGCGAATTTCCCATTAGGTGAAACTTATCCAATCCCAATTCCTCCACAAATTCTTCCAAATATTTTGTCAATCCGTCAAGACCTGCTTCCCGTATTGGCATTTTATAAATGGGTAACATGGGAATAAGCACCCTGAAATTTGCAGAAAACTTCTCCACCACACCTTCCCAATTACTCAATGCACCAAACAGTCCGTGCAACAGTAAAAAAACCGGCCCTTCCCCCTCATCAATATATTCGTATTTCCCTTTTGTTTTTACTGAAAGTTTCATTTACTAGTAGTATTAAATCCAATTGCTGCAAAATAGCAAAATTTGCGATTAAATGATTTTTTTAAATGATTTACTGTTTATTTTTTATACTGGCCTGGCCTGAAACATCTCCTTAATAGCATGGATCAAATCTTTTCCATAAGGAATCAAAACAGAAACAAGGTCTATCACCTTCGGACCAAGCGGTGCTAATATTGGATAAAAAAACGAAGATTGACGGGTTTCTTCAGGTAGCAAAAAACCAACAGTATCGGTAACCCATATAAACATACTGACTACAATCGCCCATTTGAGCACCCCCAATGCTGCTCCTGCAAAATTATCAACGCTACCAAGAAGCGTCAAATCCATTGCTTTTTTCACAAACCTACCGAGAAGATTCACCAACCATAATACTACCACAAAAATTATTACAAAGGCAATATACGGTCCTATCCTACCAAAATTTCCAAATTGATTTTCCAAAAAAGCAAGCCCTACCTGTAAAAGCTTAAAGGCACCAACTATCGCCAATAAAAATGCCAAGAAGCCAATTATCTCTGTAAAAAGTCCTTTTTTGAAGCCTCTGTAGGCCCCTAAAACTAGAAAGACTAATAAAACAATGTCTAGTGCATTCATATATTTAAGACAATAATGATTTTACAATGGTAGCAATCAATTTGCCATCAGCTTTTCCCGCCAAAGCCTTATTTGCCATACCCATTACTTTTCCCATATCTTTCATACTTGCTGCGCCTGTTTGCGCAACAATTTTTTCAATTTCAGCTTTTACATGCTCTTCTGACATTTGTTTAGGCAAGTATCTATTAATTACCGCCAACTCCATCAGCTCTTTTGCAGCCAAATCATCTCTAGAATTGCTCGTATACACATCAGCCGATTCTTTTCTTTGTTTCGCCGCTTTAACCAAAATCTTCATTTCTTGCTCGCCAGAAATCTCATCTCCCGCTCCCTTTTCTGTACTAGCAAGTAGTAACATGGATTTTATACTTCGTAAAACTAGTAATTCATCTTTTTGCTTGGCTAGCATCGCTGCTTTTATATCTGCATCTATTTGCGCTTTTAAACTCATGGTTAATATTTTAATTGTTAATTTTGAGGCAAATATACTATTTTTAAAATGTGATGACAAGACTAAGTATAAACATCAACAAATTTGCAACACTACGAAATGCGAGGGGCGGCAATAATCCTGATTTGATTCAAACCGCCATCGACTGTCAACGATTTGGCGCACAGGGAATCACCGTGCACCCAAGACCAGATGAGCGGCACATCCGATACGATGATGTGATTGCCCTGAAAAAAGTGGTCACCACTGAATTCAACATTGAAGGATATCCGAACGAGCGATTCATGGAGCTGGTAGCCAAGGTAAAACCCGAACAGGTAACCTTAGTGCCTGACAGCGCTGATGTACTTACCTCAAATGCCGGGTGGGATACGGTGAAGCATCAATCCATGCTAACTGAAATAGTGAGTGAACTAAAAAAACATTGCGGAAGGGTGTCTCTGTTTGTAGCGGCAAGTGGCAAATTCATAGAAGGCGCTGCTGAAATTGAAGCTGATAGAATCGAACTATACACGGAACCTTATGCAGCCAAATATAATAATGATACTGAATTAGCGACATTCCCTTTTGTACTAGGATCGGGACTCGCCCATG
>CAYRIF010000229.1:0-6240 GCA_964424205.1 uncultured Roseivirgaceae bacterium
GCTCCTCTAATTTTTCAACAAGTGTCTCCCCATACAGGTAAGCATCTTCAGGCCAACGGGCGGTTACAAGATTTTCGTCGATGCACACAAATGGTTTTTTGGCATTTAGGCTTCCTCTTTGAAACTGACTTTTGTCTGCCAGGCTGTTGCTTATTTCGTCCTCGGTATAGTCAGGATAAGTTCTATAATAATCTCCTAACTTCCATGCGGTGATGAAATAGGCAATTTTTTCTAGCCTTTTTATGAGTCCAGTTACGGTTCTATTATAAATAATACTTTTGCCAGTCTTTGGGTTTTTGGTACGTGCTAGTACAATGGAACCATGGCATATAGCCCCAATTATTTTATTTGCTGTATAGAATTCTAATACAACCTTTTGCAATGCTTTACTTTCTAAATATTGCCGCATTCCTTTGGCATGCCCTCCTGGTAGATGAAGCAATTCGTAGTCAGCTACGTTAATTTCTTCATACTTTATCGGGTTTGTGAACGCAGGTGTTTTTTCTAAATCCCTATATATTTTAATTGCCTCAGGTTTTGCGCCTAACTGACCAAAAAGAACCCCGGTGATTAACAGTGGATCTACAACTCCTGGCGCTCCATTTTCTGTTGCAAAAACAACGTCATGTCCTTTGCTTTTAAAAATGCACCATGGAACAGACACTTCCGTCAAATCAAAGTCTTTATTCGGTAGGGGTATGAGTATTTTCATTGTTTTTCTATAAAATGTACCATTCAAGCCGTGTAATTTACTTGATGTATGGTTGAGTTCCGAATGTTTAAAGTATTTTATAAATAAGGAGTCCGAAATAATCATAAAAGAAAAACGGGAAGCTAAGTGCGGTATTAGTTGATTTTCAACGGTTTAATAATTCGGTCATGGTAAGTTAACAAAGAATTAAACGTGCGTATTAAAATTCATCAAAAAGGATTTTTTTATTTACAGAAAATTACAAGGAATTGTGCGATAATGTTTTTAATTTCGCACTAACGTTGAGCAAACGGAACATGACTCAACACTTGAAAATAACACTAACTTAAATGAATTATTAACTTAAAAACGCACACATGAAAAAGTATTTACTTATTAGTATGTTTAGTTTGCTGCTGATGGCTTTTGGCAGCAATGCAGCCTTGGCGCAGACGGGTTCTGTAAAGGGTAAGATTCTTGATGGAACTACCCAAGACCCGATGATTGGCGCTACGGTATTGGTAAAGGGAACAACTATTGGATCTACAACGGATGTAGACGGAAATTTTGCTATTGATGGGATCGAAGCAGGAGTACAAGCGCTCGAAGTTTCTTTCGTAGGTTATTCAACACTTTCGAAATCTGTAACCATTGAAGGTGGAAAAACGACTGATTTAGGAACGTTCACTGTTGCTGAAGATATTACAACACTTGCAGGAATTACTGTAGTTGGTGTAATTGATGTTGCAAAAGACAGAGAAACACCTGTTGCTGTTTCAACAATTAAAGCAGCGGAAATCCAAGACAAACTTGGGTCACAAGAATTTCCTGAAATATTAGCTTCTACACCTTCTGTATATGCCACTAAACAAGGGGGTGGTTTTGGTGATGCAAGAATTAATATTCGTGGATTTAACCAACGAAATGTTGCGGTGATGATTAATGGAATGCCTGTTAACGATATGGAAAATGGCTGGGTATATTGGTCAAACTGGGCAGGACTGTCCGATGTAACGTCCGCTATGCAAGTACAAAGAGGGTTAGGGTCTTCTAAATTAGCTATTTCTTCTGTAGGCGGAACGATTAACGTGATCACAAATACAGCTGCTCAAAAACAAGGTGGAACGCTTAGGTTTGGAATTGGTAATGATGGGTATAAAAAAATGTCTGCCTCTTATTCTACAGGATTGTTAGAAAATGGATTTTCTGCTTCTTTATTGTTTAGTAGAACGACTGGAAATGGATATATAGACGGAACAGAATTTCAGGGACATAACTATTTCATAGGTTTAGGGTATAAAATCAATGACAACCAAAACTTGATGTTTACTTTTACTGGAGCCCCGCAATGGCATAACCAGCATTCTAGGGCAACAGAAATAGAAAATTATATTAAGTATGGGGGAACAGAAGATGAGCCAAACAGAAAGTATAACCCTCAGTGGGGATATTTGAATGGGGATGTATATACATGGAGAAGAAATTTCTATCACAAGCCTGTGATGTCACTTAACTGGGACTGGCATATATCTGATGCGTCGTCTATTTCTACGGTTTTTTATGGTTCGTGGGGTCGTGGTGGAGGATCTGGTCCGATTGGAGAATATAGATTTACAGACGTTGATGGAAAAAGCCGAAGGTATCAAGATTTTAGATTGCCTAGAACCGCAGAAGGACAAGTAGACTTTGACTTTATTAAAAAGTTTAATCAAGGTAACGAAACCATATCGTCATATGGGGAGACACTTACAGCAGACGCTTCTTTGATAAATTCAAGAAGAAATGCAGGGTTTAGTCGAAGAGCATCTATGAACTCTCATAACTGGATAGGAGTTATCGCTAACTTCCATACCGAGGCTTCGGAAAATATTAGCTGGGATTTGGGCATAGATGCGAGAACCTATAAAGGCATACACTATAGAGTTGTAAATGATATATTAGGTGCGAGTGGCTATACCGATAGTAGGGATAAAAACAATCCGAACCGTACTATTGACCAATTTGTTGATGTATCGCCGAGTTGGAATCCTTGGGACAATATTAAGGATCAACAAAAAATCGAATATTATAATGATGGTGGTGTAAAATGGATTGGTGGTTTTGGACAGGTAGAATATAAAGATGATGCGATTTCAGCATTTGTTCAGTTTGGTGCTTCCAACCAATCTTTCCAAAGAACTGATTATTTTAATTTAGGAGCGCATAATGGTACGGAGCAGGCATCAAGTTGGGAAGCCATATTAGGAGGAAATATAAAAGCTGGATTGAACTATAATATCAATACAAACCATAATGTTTTCTTTAATACCGGATTTTACTCGAAGCAACCATTGTTTAGAGCGGTCTATCCTAATTTCAATAATAATGATATTAATAAGGGGCTTACCAACGAAAAAATATTTGGCTTAGAAGCTGGGTATGGGTTTATTAATCAAAATGTAAAACTGAATGTCAATATATATAGAACTTCTTGGAAGGATAGGTTCCTGAGGGTTTCTTCTGGATTTGATACAAATGGAGATGGCGATGATGATACTTTTGGTACCGCAGACTTGTCTGGTGTTGAGCAGGTACACACTGGAATAGAGCTAGAGGGCTCTGTTAATATCGATAAATTGAGAATCGAAGGAATGCTTTCTGTAGGTAATTGGGAGTATAAGAGCAATGTGACGGCACTATATTTTGATGATAATGATGACCCAATCATTGAAGCAGGTCAAACACAACCCAAAGAAAAGCAATTGTTCCTAGCAGGAAAAAAAGTAGGAGATGCAGCGCAAACTACGGCCCGATTGGGTTTGAGCTATGAAATTATAGAAGGGCTTTATGTAGATATAAGTGACCGATTTGCAAGTAACTTATATGCTCAAATTGATGCGCCAGATTTTTCAAAAGCAGATAAAGAGTCATTAAAATTGCCTAGTTATTCGGTAATTGACATGGGCGTTTCGTATAGGTATAAGTTTAAAAATGATAAAAATGCGCTTAAATTAAGGGTTAACATTAATAATTTAACAGACAAATTGTATATTTCTGAATCTGCTACAAATCGAGAAGCGGATGCAGATGATACTAAAAACTGGAACGGTATTAACAAAAGAAATAGAGTCTATTGGGGATTTGGAAGAACTTGGAATGCGACCTTGACTTTCGATTTTTAAAAAATATTGCATCAATATTACTAAAAGGACTGTCGGTTACGGCAGTCCTTTTTTTGTTTAAATCGCGCATGCACCTAAATTCGGAAATACGAACCATTTTCACTTAATTTTGGTTTAAAATAATAGATTAATTACGAAAGCATAAATGACTTTGACCAAAGCCTTACTTTTAATTTTTCTAAGTGCAATGCTCATCCCCACTTCCGCTTATCCCCAAATAAGCATTTTAGGAAGAGTGATGGATAAAGATAGCGGAGAGGGAATTGCTATGGCAAATATTTTTATTGCATATTCAACCATGGGAACTACAAGTGATAATGAAGGAAATTTTGAGTTGAAAAACGTACCTGAGGGGGATTACGAGCTGGTCATATCACACATTGCTTTTAAAAATATTGTCAAAGAGGTTAGGGCGAGTAGTGGTGGAGAGCCTTTAGATATTCAACTGTCTCCGTTCAAACGGGTATTAGAAGAAGTTACAATTGTAGAGAAGAAGGATAAGGCATGGAAAAGAAGGTTTAAGAAATTTAAAAGTGCTTTTTTGGGAGCGACAAAAAATGCAGGGAGTTGTGAAATAGTGAACCCATGGGTTGTTAATTTTCAGCAAGATGAGAAGGGAAACTTTGTAGCGAGAGCTTCTGACTTGCTTAAAATAAACAATAATGCACTTGGGTATAAATTGGAATTTTTTCTACAAAACTTTACCATGAAAAGAAACGCTGTGCAATATTCAGGGAAGCCAAAATTTGAGATGATGGTATCTGAAAGTGATAAACAAGAAAAGCGATGGAAGAAAAACCGCATAAAAACATATAATGGTTCTCAGCGGCATTTTTTTTCTTCTCTTGTGACCAATAGTCTGAAAGACGAGGGGTTTGACATATACTTGGCAAAATTAAATAGTAAAAGGAGCGGCTTTGAGGTAACAGCTGTTGCCCGACCAAGCAATATTTTTTTCCCAAATAGAGATGGTAGCACGTATAGCTTTCATGTGAATGATTTTTTAAAGGTTATTTATACAAAGGAGAAAGAGGAAAACAATTATATCTCCCAATTGGACGTTCCTGATAATAATTCGGTTATTCCAGTGATAAGCAAACAACAAACCATTGGTCGAGACCGAGGTGAAAAAGATCCTATTGACCATAGAAGTTCAAACTTTCAGACTTCCTATATATTTTTAAGAAAAAAGACACTGCAACTATACTCCAACGGTCAACCCGCAAACCCAGAGTATATTCAAGAATATGGCTACTGGGCTTGGGAACGAGTAGCCGAGCTATTGCCTTTTGATTATATTCCTGAGTAAGTATAGAATTCTTAAAAAGCAAAAAAATAGCAAATTCAGTGAATATATTCACCGAATTATATTAAATTTGGTGAATACAATCACTAAATTATGATAAAACGTCTATTAGAGGATAGCATTAATCAAAA
The DNA here is from genome assembly GCA_964424205.1 of uncultured Roseivirgaceae bacterium. Classification (GTDB taxonomy): domain Bacteria; phylum Bacteroidota; class Bacteroidia; order Cytophagales; family Cyclobacteriaceae; genus CAYRIF01. Next base: position 5,290 of record CAYRIF010000229.1, read on the forward strand.
GTTAACCTTGGGGAAAGCTATAATTGTCTTAGGGCCAAGGCAGACAGGAAAGACAACGTTGCTTAATGAGGTTTGCAAAAATAGAGATTGCCTTACATTAGATGGGGATGACCCAATAGACCGAGAGCTACTCTTAAATGCTAATAAAAAGAAACTGCAGCAAATAATTGGCAATCATAAATTTGTATTTATTGATGAAGCACAAAGGATAAAAAATATAGGGCTTACACTCAAAATAATTATAGACCAAATAGCAGGAGTTCAATTATTGGTAAGTGGGTCCTCTGCCTTGGAACTTGCCAATGAAATCAACGAGCCGCTGACGGGCAGAAAATGGGAGTATATGCTATATCCCATAAGTTGGAAAGAACTTGTAGCGCATAGTAGTTATCTCGATGCTACTAAACAATTAGAACAGCGCCTTATTTATGGCATGTATCCAGATGTTGTGATGAACTTGGGAGAAGAAAAAGAAATTTTGCAGCAACTTTCTTCTAGTTATTTATATAAAGATCTATTAAGTTATCAAGGCATTCGAAAAACTGACCTGATAGAAAAATTGCTCAAGGCATTAGCTTTTCAGGTCGGCAATGAAGTTTCTTATAATGAGCTGTCTCAATTATTGGGCGTTGATAAAAATACGATTAATCACTATATTAATCTGCTAGAAAAAGCTTTTATTGTTTACCGGCTTCCTTCCTACAGTAGAAATACCAGGAACGAAATAAGGAATAATCGTAAAATATACTTTTATGACAATGGGATACGCAACGCAATTATAGCAAATTTCCAACCGTTGGGTTTACGGCAAGATATAGGGGCACTTTGGGAGAATTTTTTAATGAGTGAGCGACTAAAGTACACGAGGTATTCAAATATATGGGTCAATCGTTATTTTTGGCGTAATTACCAACAGCGAGAAATTGACTATATAGAGGAGAGAGACGGAAA
>CAYRIF010000230.1:0-6224 GCA_964424205.1 uncultured Roseivirgaceae bacterium
GCCATGCGCACTGAACGAGTCCATAATCTTTACTTGTGCTTTAAGCTGCTTTTCTTCGCCAAAAATGCGCACCGTTTTAGGCTTATTACGAATTCTTTCACCCAATGTACCCCGTGCGCAAAACCCAACGACCAAAATAGTATTCTTAGGATTCTCTATATTATTATAAATATGGTGCTTAATTCGGCCAGCTGACATCATACCAGATGCGCTAATAATGACGCAGGGGTCTTGTGAGTCATTCAATTTTTTGGATTTTTCTACATCCCGAATATAGGTGAGCGAATTAAACCCAAATGGATTTGGATCGGCGGTCATATACGCCAATAAATTATCGTCATAGCATTCCGGATGCATCACAAAAATCTCCGTGGCATTAACTGCCAATGGACTGTCAACATACACAGGAATTTTTGGCAATTTACCCGCTGTTGCCATTTTATCCATCATATATACCAACTCTTGTGTTCGCCCCACACTGAAAGCCGGAATCAAAAGCTTTCCTTTATTTTTCACACAGGTTTCGTTGATTATTTTTAGAAAATCCTCTTCATTGTCTGGTCTTCCCCCGTGTTCTTTTCCCCCATACGTCGATTCACTAATCATATAATCTACAGGAATCATGGGTTGTGGGTCACGCAAAATTGGACGATTCGGTCTGCCAATATCTCCTGTGAATCCAATGAATTTTTCATGCTGCTTATCCACCTTAATTTTCAATGTCACATTAGCACTGCCTAAGATATGCCCCGCATCTCTGAATAGCACCGACACTTTATCGTTAATTTTATACCACCTACCATACCCTATTCCAACAAAATTATTAATTGCTTCCTTGGCATCTTCGTGCACATACAGTGGTTCAATAGGTTCTTTCCCTTTTCTAGCCCTTCTTTTATTTTTGTACTCTGCATCTTTCTCCTGAATAAAAGCAGAATCCAAAAGCATAATTGCTGATAAATCTCTAGTCGCACTGGTACATATAATTTCTCCCTCATATCCATCCTTCACAAGCTTTGGTATTCTACCGGAATGATCAATATGTGCATGTGACAACACCACACAGTCTATTTCATTGGGTTCAAAAAACCACTTTCTATTATAATCTACTAGTTTTGCTTCATTACCTTGATAAAGCCCGCAATCCAATAGAATTTTATACCCATCATCAAGGGTAATTAAATGACTGCTTCCTGTGACTGTCTGTGCTGCTCCGCAAAATTTTATTTTCATTTTATTTAGCTTTAATTATTTACCACTATGTTAAAATACAGTATGTACCCCTCTTATATATGCCATACATCTACCATGCAATATAAGAATTTTGACCCAAAACCTTACAATGTCGAATCAATCATTAGCTAGAGAAAATATTTAAACATAATGTTCGTTAATTTGTGAGAAACAAAACTGCTATATGAAAAATATATTTCTATTCTTAATTATTCTAATTGGCTTTTCTTCGTGTAAAGAGGAACTGGATTGTTGTGTTCAACCACCCGAATCAAGAGATTTTCGCCAAGACATGCGAAATTTTGTACAAGGCATTAGTAGCTACTCCAAAAACATCAATCCTAATTTTTCAATCATTCCTCAAAACGGACAGACACTGGTTGTAAATGATCAAGATGACATTAGCACCATTAATCAAGACTATCTCAATGCCATAGATGGGATGGGGCAAGAGGATTTATTTTACGGTTATGACAATGACGATGAAGCAACCGCTTCCGGTGACAATAGTTTTATTTCGCAGTACCTAGACAAAGCCAAAGAAAACAATATACAGATTCTAGTTACCGATTACTGCAGCACTATTTCCAAAATGGAAGACTCATATGTACAAAATGGATCAAAAGGATACATTTCATTTGCAGCAGATCACCGAGAACTTGATAATATCCCAGGGTTTCCTAGTATTCCTAACAATGAAAACTCTTCAGACATATCGCAACTTTCTGAAGTTAAAAATTTTTTATACATCATAAGTCCTTCTGCGTATAACACCAAGACTGCGTTTCTTGAAGCAGTAAAGGCTACGAATTATGATTTGGTGCTCATCGACTATTTTTTTAATGATGAACAGGAATACAGCACCGAAGAAATAGCATCATTAAAAGTAAAAGCCAATGGCGGAAAACGGCTTGTGATTTCCTATATGAGTATCGGTGAAGCAGAAGACTACCGCTATTACTGGAACAGTGACTGGAAGAACAACCCACCCTCTTGGATGTCCACTGTAAATCCAGATTGGCCAGGAAATTTCAAAGTGAAGTATTGGGAAAAGGCATGGCAAGACATTATCTTTGGCAACGATGGTTCCTACCTAAAAAAGATTGTAGATGCAGGTTTTGACGGTGTATATTTAGACATCATTGACGCCTATGAGTTTTTTGAGTAATAAAATTCCCCGCAGATTACGCTGATTCTCGCAGATAAATCTAACCTAAATTTTTACTTAATCTCTATCTCAGACGTACTGTTCACAAATAGAATATTTCCTAGCTTATCATACCCAGCAAAAATCTCTTTTCCTTGATTCTTAAGTGCTTCTTGTCTAAATCCAATGATGGTTAAATCAGCACGACTAGAATGCGCACAAATAAGATCTTTATTACTTTTTGACTCTTCTTTTTGAATAATCTCGATGTTATTAATAGAAATGGGTAACCTGCCCTCTTTGATTTTTTCGACAAGCTCCAATCTTTGCTCTCTAATAGAAGTCTTCTCAGAAATGATATACAACTTAATTTCACCCTTTTTCCAATCAGCATGACCAAGAATAATAAAGGCGGTAAGAATCATCAGGTTGGCATTTTCATAATCACCAGCGGTCAGCCAAATATCAATATTTTTCTTAAAAGCAAAACCTCTTTGAGAAACAGATAGCAAGAACAAGTCAAATTTCATCGATTTCATTAAGCCGAAATTTGACACAAAATCGTGAAGAGAGGCACTATTTTCCTCTTGACGAGAATACTCAAATAACATGGTATTGTTCGGTTTTCCAGTAATTCCAGGCAGTTGCATCACTTGTGCAATGGCTGTGGTCGTAGATGGACTCACCACCGTTCCAAAGAATATTTTGCTCTTGGTATTCTTGGTAACGTTAATCAAATCAGTAACCATTTCTTTAGACTTGTCTCCAGTCTCTTTCGACAAATACCCATCAATTTGATGAATATAGGTGCCAAAACCATACTTTGAAGAAATCCATCTTAACAAATCAAATGCATCCAACCGCTCAAAATAATTCTTAGAAATACAAACTACTGCTGGCCGCCAATCATTTTCCTCTACATCAGTATTAGATTTTTGAAGGAATAATTGCAAATTTCTACTCAGTTGAAAAATTACACCTTGAAAGATTTTAGACAATGCTTTTTTCTCATTGTTAAAATATGTCACAATGAAGTAGATAAATCCCATGATGCTCAGACTCAAGACAGCATACGTAAAATTCATTTTGAATATCAACCAAAAACAGGCAATGGCACCAATAAGCGACAAATACCATTTTGATTTGAATGTCGGGCGGTAGGCAGGATCCGCTGCAAAATGCTCCAGAAATGATACCAAACAAATAGCACCGTAAGTCACCATAAAAAACATAGAAATAATCTCTGCCACAAAATTTACATCACCCATGGCAATAAATGCAAAAGCAATGACACAGGTGACTAGTGTTGCATTGATGGGTTCGTTACTTTTTTTATTCTCTTTTGATGTCCACCTGTTTAAAAAAGAAGACGGAAATATTTTATCACCACCTAGTGCTTGCAATGTCCGAGGGGCTATCATGATAGAACCTAATGCCGATGAGATAGTAGCTGCTGCTAAACCAATTGGAATAGCAGGTCCCCACAAGGCTATTTTTGACATGATGAATTGATCATTTGCCAAGTCCTCAGGACTAGCAGAATATGTGAGATGATAAGTAATAAAAACATAAACGATCATTCCGAAGATAGTCGCACTCAGTGTTCCTAATGGAATTGATTTTTTAGGATCTTCTAAATCGCCTGACAAGCCTAGTCCAGCTGCAATACCCGTAAAAGCAGGAAAAATAATGGTAAACACATAGAAAAAAGAATCAGGGTTAAGTATTTTTTGAGATATCCTTTGTGCAGGCGCTTGATAACCCGAGTCTCCAAGAAAGAATAATATAATGGCGATAAACAATATACCACAAACAAAATATAGCGCTTTCATCCCTAAGTCTGCTCCTTTTTTTAGAATCAACCAAGTAAGCAAGCACATGGCAGGAATACTTATAAACCGTAAATCATTAATGGCTATCCCTTTGGTACGAAGCCAGTCCAGTACAGGACTAAAAGCCTCAGCGAAAGCAATGACATAAAACGCCACACTTACTGCTTGCGCTAAAAAAAGTGCCACCCCGATTGCTGCCCCAATGTTTAATCCAAAAGACCTAGAAATAATAAAATACGCTCCTCCTCCCTCTACTTTCTGATTGGTCGCAATTTCTGATACTGCCATGGCAGTAGAAATGGTTACAATATGTCCAATGACGATGATACCAATCGCTCCCCAAAACCCAACATTGCCAACCGCATAGCCAAACCTCAAAAAGAGTATGGCGCCAAGTATGGTTGAAATAGTGGTTAGAAAGACAGGCAAGGTGCCAAATCCTTTCTTTTTTATCAAAGTATTCCTCATTGTGGTCGTGTATTTGGTCAATAGAATACAATACTACTTTAAATTACTCGTAATAAATATCTCTTATTTGTGTTTTTCTTACAACCAAATTTCTATTCCAGAAAAACCGCTTGCCATACCGTAAATTAAACCCGTATTATGCATTATTTGTAGCATCCCGAAAGCTCTCCCGAGTATAAGTGGCTGTTAATCTAAACCACTTTATTTTCGTGCTTATTCTGATTGATGTATGCCAATATACCCACCAAAGCAATGGTCGCAATGGCATAATACACTGAATTTGGAATAGGTGCAGGATCACCAGCGGCATAAGAGTGCAAGCCGGACAAATAATAATTGACACCAAAATATGTCATTAACGGAGAAGCGTATGCAATCACCGTTGCCAAGTTCAAAGCAAAAGTGCCGCTCAATTTTGGGATAAATCTAAAATGTATAATCACTGAATATACCACAATAGTAACCATTGCCCAAGTCTCTTTTGGATCCCATCCCCAGTACCTTCCCCATGATTCGTTTGCCCAAATACCGCCAAGGAAATTACCAATCGTAAACAATACCAAGCCAACAATTAGCGCCATTTCCATAATATAAGTAGATTCTTGAATAGACAACTCAATACGCTCTTGGTTCTTCTTATTTTTTAAAATCATTAATATTAAATTGAAAAAACCAAGCAACGCAGCCAATCCAAACGGTCCGTAACCTGCTACAATAATCGCCGTATGTACTGACAGCCAGTATGAATTAAGCACAGGTACCAAATTAGTGATGGTAGGATCCATAGAAGTTAAGAAAGCAACGCCTAAAATAAGTCCAGTAAAAAGTGCGGTGGTAGCGACCGTCATCGGAGATTTTTTATAAAAAATCAACCCTGCTAGCAATGTTGCCCAAGCAATATAAATCATTGACTCATAGCTATCACTCCATGGTTCGTGCCCAGAAATATACCACCTGATAATTAACCCCGCGGTGTGTAGTAGAAATCCAACAAAAATAAACCCCAATAAAATTTTTATAGGCAGCTTCAACTTTAATTTAGGAAGCAAAATCTCCATAAACACTAAAATCAATAACAAAAATCCGAAAAGCATATCATACAAAATCAGCTTCACAAAGATATTTACCTGGTTATACATCACCTCAAATTTTATCTTCTTTGCCGAAGGTATGACGGCACTACCGTATTTATTTTGAAACTTGCTGATGGCTTCCACCACCTTGTCGGCTTCTGTATAATCACCCGAAACATTTGCAGCACTCAAATAATCAAAGTAGAAAGGAATAACCCCTGCGACAAACAGAGAATCTTCCGTTGAAAATTTTTCTAAACTATTAACAGGAGAAACCCATTTATTAGCTTCATCATTCGGTATCGGAAAGAAGTTCAAAAACTGACCATGGAAGGTCATATAGCATATGTTCACCCGCTCATCAATTTTCATATACCCTTCTTTTTCTAGCTTGGTACGTTTGGCTGGGCTTTTCGCATAAGCTTCTTCTATGTTTTTCTTTAATTTATATTGCCCTCTTTCATCAAAAAA
>CAYRIF010000231.1:0-6217 GCA_964424205.1 uncultured Roseivirgaceae bacterium
GGTTATACTTATTATGACGAAGATGTGTGGGACGGCATGGATGGGTTTGTGCTTTGGGATAGAGAGACCGAAAGTCTATGGTGGCCACTGATTGGTAAGGCAGTTTCAGGACCACTTAAAAACACAAAGATGAAAGTATTGGATGAAAAAATGTGGTCGCAAACCACTTGGCTAGACATCAAAACCCATCACCCGACTGCGCAAGTTTTGATACCCGAACAGGATTTTGAAAGACCTAAAACATGGCAAAAGTATGAGGACATTATTCCTGAAAAAGGAAAGGGAAAGGCTGTTGCTCCAAGGTGGGGCAGGAACAAGAAAATTGGGGGAGGCTAGAGGTTTTTCTAAATTGTCAAATTAGACATTTCAAACTATTTCTCATTGATTTTGAAAATTACTCAACCGCAAAGTGCGCAATGCTTTAACGCAAAGAACGCAAAATAATTTTTTTACTTTGCGTTCTTTGTATTTTCCTTAGCGATCGTTGCGGTAAAATACTACCTAATTTTAAAATAATTAACCCTTCTATATTAAATCCGCACTAAAAAGCCCAATATTCAACCTCTCCAATACAGGTTTTTTATACTTGGTATCTACAAGCAATGAGATGTTATTCTTGCTCCCGCCAAACGAAATCATTCTAATAGGAATTTGGTCTAAAGTATCAAATAATTTTCTTACAATCCCCTTATTATCAGAAACTTGTGAGCCTACCACGCATACAATAGTCTGTGTCTTATCCACTTCTACCATGCCGTATTTTTGTAACTCTTTCACAATTGCTGGCAGGTATTCATCATCATCAATGGTCAGTGATACTGCCACTTCTGAAGTGGTAATCATATCAATAGAAGTTTTATACTTTTCAAAAATTTCAAAAACTTGCCGCAAGAAGCCATAAGCTAATATCATGCGACTGGATTTGATTTTAATAGCAGTAATGCCATCCTTAGCAGCAATTGCCTTGATGTCATCATTGGTTGTTTCGTTGCTGATGTAAGTACCTTTGGCATCAGGCTGCATGGTGTTTTTTAACCTCACAGGTACATTGAATTTTTGTGCAGGCCAGATGGAAGCTGGGTGCAAAATCTTTGCCCCAAAATACGACAGCTCTGCAGCTTCATCGAAAGAGAGTTTTGCAATGGGAAATGTTTTCTCCACCAAACGTGGATCGTTATTATGCATCCCATCGATGTCTGTCCAGATTTGCACTTCCGATCCTCTCACCGCTGCACCAATGATTGTTGCCGAGTAGTCACTCCCTCCTCTTTTTAGGTTATCAATCTCTCCCCTTTCATTTTGACAAATAAATCCTTGCGTGATATAAAGATTAGAAGGGTTATTTGAAATAATAGCTGCTAACTTTTCGCGGATTTTTTCTACCTGAGGCTCACCATTCTTATCTATTCGCATAAAATCGAGCGCCATGAGCAATGACGAATCAATACCTTTTTCTTTTAGCTTATTGAAAAACAATTTTGTAGAGATTAGTTCTCCTTGGGCTAACACTTCCCTTTCCACTTGCACCGTATATTCCTTCTCAATTTGCGCCTTCAAAAAATCAAAGTGCTCATTAATAATTGCAATACCTTTGTCGTAAAATGTTGATACTTGGTTCAACTCCTTTACAAAAATCATATAGCTATTAAATAACTCGTCCACCAACTGACCCGATTGTTCTTTATTTCCTTCGGCAAGCATCTCAGTAAATTTTACCAACTTATTAGTAGTCCCAGACACGGCAGACAACACTACTATTTTAGGCTCGTTACTCTCTGTAATAAGTGATGCCACATGATTCATTCGTTCAGGAGTTCCAACTGATGTTCCTCCAAATTTTAATACCTTCATTTTTTATTCAGTCTTTTCAATCGGTTTAAAAAATTACATCCGGGTAAATGTTGCCAATTTTTCAACCTTTGTTAGGGTAATTGATAATAGAAATATCGCTAAAACCCTAACATTTTAATAGCTGTCATTGCCGCTTCATCGCCCTTGTTTCCATGTTTTCCTCCTGCCCTATCCAATGCCTGTTGCTGATTATTAGGTGTCAATACACCAAAAATAACTGGTTTATTATATTTCAAAGAGACATTGGTAATCCCTTGTGCCACCGCATCACAGATAAAGTCGAAGTGTTTGGTCTCTCCCTGCACCACACAGCCAATACATATAACTGCATCAATTTCGGCTTTACTTGCCATCCACTGACCACCCAAACTCAATTCAAAACTTCCAGGTACGTTTTTCCTGATGATCTTCTCTTCATCCGCTCCGTATTTCAAAAGCGTTGACTTTGCTCCGTCAAACAATGCTTCTGTCACTTCTTCATTCCATTCGGAGACTACAATGGCAAATTTTTTATTTGAGATATCAACCAGGTTACTTGCAGAGAACTCACTCAAATTTTTATCAACTGATGACATAATTATTTTTATAAATTAGTTTTTACAATAAAAAGGACAATTTCCCCTCCATCAGAGTCTCTCGAAGAGGACTCTGATGATTTACTCAGAGTCCCTGCCTATCACTGGCAGACCCTTCAGGAGACTCTGAGCGAGTTATTGGTATTAATTTAAACATAATACCAATCATTTTACAATAAAAAAGGGATAAAACGCTAAGCTCTATCCCTTTAAACAATATCATTGAGATTTTACTCTGACGTTTTATTTTCAATCCTTGCCTTTCGTTTATTGGCTTCTTGAAATTCGCCAGATTTAGGAAAGTCTTTGATAATTTTATCATACGATTTAGCCGCTCCAGCAAAATCTGATAATTTCTCTTGCGCCAACCCCTCTTTCATCAAATACATTGGAGAGAAAGATTCGTTTTCCTCATAACTTGCCGCCTTAGCATAATTGCTCACTGCCTCGCTATACTCCCCTTTTTCCATATACGCATCTCCAATCAGCGCGTAAGCCCTTGCTTGAATCAAGAAATCATCTGCGCTAAAATCTTGCAAATGCTTAATAGCGTTGTCAAACTCCCCTTTTTTCAGATAAATAACACCAGCATAAAAGTGTGCTAGATTGGCTGCTTTTGTAGCACCATACTCGTCTATAATTTCTAGAAATCCAAAATCATTTCCATCACCATTCAATGCCAAATCCAAGCTATCAGCCTCAAACCAATATTGCGCTTGGAATATCTCGCTCTGCGCATCAGCATTCTGCGTTTTAGTATAATTATTATAATACAATACACCAGCAACTATCAAAGCAATTGCGACTAAGATGCCATATACTACGTTTTTGTTCTTCTCAAGAAAATGCTCTACCCTCGAAAACTCACCTGCAATGGCGTCTGGGTTCTCTAGCAATTCATATTCTGACTTCTTATTTACTTTTTTCTTTTTTCCCATCTTCAAAATTTTACGGATGCAAATTTAAAAAAATTAATTTACAAAACATCGTAAATCTAAATTAGTCCATAATAAAAGGATAATCAGGTTGTACATAAACATCAGTAAATGCCTCACTCGCATCAGGAAAGTTAGATTCCTCAGCAAATTTGACCGCTTCTGCTACTGTTTCCTTTATTTTCATCCCTATCGCCTCCAAATCCTTTTCTGTTGCCATCTTATTTTTAAGAATGGCGGACCTTACTTGCTCAATCGGATCGCGTTTTTTATACTCTTCCAGCTCCTCCTTGGTTCTGTATTTTGCAGGATCAGACATCGAATGTCCCTTGTATCTATAGGTTCTAAATTCTAATAATGTTGGCCCCCTCCCTGTTCTAGCCCTTTCTGCTGCCTCCTCCACTGCCAAATGCACGGCTTCAACCGACATCGCATCTATAGATTTAGAAGGCATGTCATATGCTTCTCCAAGTGTGGATAAATCGGTAACATTTGAAGTTCGCTGTACCGAAGTACCCATCGCATATCCATTATTTTCAATAACAAAAATCACTGGCAATTTCATAGTCATCGCAATATTTAGCGCCTCATGAAATGCGCCTTGCCTAACCGCTCCATCCCCCATGTAGGTGATGCATAGATTTTTCGTTTTATTATATTTTTCTGCAAAAGCAATGCCAGCACCCAAAGGAATCTGTCCTCCTACAATACCATGTCCACCAAAAAATCCTTTTTCCTTGTCAAAAATATGCATTGAACCTCCTTTTCCCTTCGATGTTCCTGTTTCTTTGGCAAAAAGTTCTGCCATAATCAATTTGGGATCTGTTCCCAAAATCAATGGATGTGCATGATCCCGATAAGCGGTGATATACTTATCGCCTTTTATCAATGCAGAAACTGCCCCAGCTGCACATGCTTCCTGCCCTATATATAGGTGGCAAAATCCCTTAATCTTCTGCATGCCATACAGTTGACCTGCCTTCTCCTCAAACTTCCGCATCATTAACATGTTTTCATACCAAAATAGGTAGGTCTTCTTTGAAAAACTAACTTTTGCAGTTACTTTTGCTTTGGACTTGCTTGTCGCTTTAGGTTTTGATACTTTATTTATTTTCGCCATTTTTTGTAGATGCTATTTAATTAATCCAAACCCACTATTTGTTTCCAATATCAAGTAATTTCACCAATTCTTAATAATTACTTATTTGAACCGTAAATAATAGTTTCGCAAATTAATTAAAAACATTCAAAAAAGATATTAATGCACCTCGAAAAAATAGGTTTAAATAACTTTAAAAATTATACTGAACTTGAACTTGAGTTTTCAAACAATATTAATTGTTTTGTAGGGGTTAACGGCAGTGGCAAAACAAACCTACTAGATGCCATACACTATCTCTCACTGGCCAAAAGCGCTTTCAACTCAGTAGATAGTCAAAATATTAAACATGCTACAGATTTTTTTTCGGTAAGAGGCAGCTTTCTAATTGATAAAAAAACAAACAAGGTACAGTGTAGTTTGCAAAAAAGACAAAAAAAATCCCTAAAACTTGACGATATCCTTTATGACAAAATAAGTGAGCATATCGGAAAATTTCCTGTGGTGCTCACCCACCCAAATGACACTGATTTAATTAGAGAAGGGAGCGATATCAGACGGCGGTTTTTTGATAGTACCATTTCTCAAATTAATAAAAAGTATTTGGCTTCATTGATTCGTTATAATCATGCACTCAAGCAACGAAACAGCCAACTCAAACATTTCTCCGAAAAAAATTATTTCGAAGCAGATTTATTAGTGCCTTATGACAAGTTGTTGGAGACCTTGGGTCAATACATTTATGAAGAGCGAAAACTTTTTACACAAAATTTTATTCCTTTTTTTGAAAAACAATACCAACGTCTTTCAGATAAAAAAGAAATCACTTCGATTCACTATAACTCTGATTTATCAGCCGACAATTACAGCGCTATTTTTGCCAATAGCCTCAAAAAAGACCTTGTCTTAAACCGCACAAACGTAGGTATCCACAAAGATGATTTTGAATTTAAGATTGAAGACTACCCCATCAAAAAATTTGGATCGCAAGGACAGCAAAAAAGCTTTATTCTAGCACTCAAACTAGCACAGTTCGAACAAATGAGTGCAGAAAAAGGCTATAAACCGCTCTTGTTGTTGGATGATGTTTTTGATAAATTAGATGACCATCGCATTAGAAAACTCATGAAAATACTATCGGGTAAATCATTTGGACAAATCTTCATCACCGACGCCCGACCAGAGAGAACAAAGAGCATTTTCAAAAAACTAAAAAACGAGATGCGTATTTTTTATATTAATAAAGGAAAAATTTCCATTGATTAATACGTAATTTGCAAAATACATGCAGTACAAAAAAAACAAAAACATACCTCGAAAATCCGACACCATCACCGTGGGCAATGCACTCAGAGGCATGTTGGGAGCCTTTGATATTGATAAAAAATATGACGAAACACAGCTCATCAACTCGTGGGAAAAAATGATGGGAAAAACCATTGCTAACCGAACGTCTAAAATATTTATTAACAATAAAAAAATGTATGTCACCCTGACTTCTGCTCCTCTCAAAAATGAACTAGCATTATCAAAACAAAAAGTGCTTGACATTTTTGAACAAGAAGTGGGGAAGGGGATTGTTGAGGATATTGTTTTTTTGTAAAAGACAAAAGATTATTAGACTTGAGATATAAGACTGGAATGTCTACCATAGTTGTGACGATATTGTTAAGTCCATAAATTATATATTTGAATTATGAGAACTAAATAGGGTCTGCTGAAAAAGTCCCAAGTGCGTCAGCTACGAGTAGACAAAG
>CAYRIF010000232.1:0-6216 GCA_964424205.1 uncultured Roseivirgaceae bacterium
CGGGATTTCCGATGGTAACCACCAAAAAAGTGCATTTGAAATCCATTATCCATGAGTTACTTTGGTTTTTGAAAGGAGATACTAATATTAAGTATTTGAAAGAGAATGGAGTGAGAATTTGGGATGAGTGGGCAGACGAGGACGGAAACCTCGGACCTGTCTATGGTTACCAGTGGCGAAGTTGGCCTACTGCTGCTGGCAAACATATAGATCAAATTACCCAAGTAATTGACCAAATCAAGAACAACCCAAATTCCAGAAGACATATAGTAAGCGCATGGAACGTTTCAGCAATCGATGATATGGCATTGCCACCATGTCATATGTTCTTTCAGTTTTATGTGGCTGACGGGAAATTGTCTTGCCAGTTATACCAGCGCTCTGCCGATATATTTTTAGGGGTGCCATTTAATATTGCATCATATGCATTGTTGACGATGATGATGGCGCAGGTGTGTGGTTTAGAAGCAGGGGATTTTGTACATACTTTCGGCGATGCACATTTATACTCAAATCATATGGAACAAGTGGAATTGCAGCTTTCACGTGATATTAAGCCACTCCCTACCATGAAGTTAAATCCTGACATTAAAAATATATTTGATTTTACCTATGCCGACTTTACGCTCGAAAATTATGACCCTCATCCTTTGATAAGGGGGAAGGTGGCAGTTTAATTATGGATAAAAATGCCTTAAATCCTGAGATATACTATATCTTGAGATTGTAGTTTAGTGAAAAAACTACTATTAGAATTAGCTAGAATTCGTTATATTTGGATTGGTTAAAATACATAACATGGTAAAAACTATTAAAAAAGGAGCAAGTAAAACACAGATTAGGGAGGTGTTAAAAAAAATACAGACAAGGTCGTTTGTGGGATTTGATGCTTATAGATTTTGTGGGATTTTAAAGCTTAAGGAAAGCCCTCTTGAGATTCAAAAGAGAATGAGAGATGAATGGGAATAGGCTATTATTAGATACCAATATCATTTTATATCTCTTGGGTGGAGATCAGACTTTGGCTGAAATTTTGAAAGGAAAAAGACCTTATGTTTCTTTTATAACAGGATTAGAGCTTTATTGTTTTACAAAGCTTTCTAATGCTGAGAAGTCCAACATTAAAAATGTACTATCCCAATGTTCCATAATAGATATTAATGAAGGAATTAAAGAAAAAACAATAGAAATACGCCAAAAATTTAATGTGAAATTGCCCGATAGTATCATTGCAGGAACATTTTTGTATCTAGATATACCGTTAATTAGTGCCGATAAAGGATTTGCAAATATTGATATCATGAGTTTTTTGTATTACGAGAAATAGCTGTCCTTACATATACTGCTTTGTACTGAGCGTAAAACACAAAATCACATTTGCTTAATGGGAAGTACTAATTCTAAATTGCTAATCATCCACATCCTCACTTCATGGAAGTATATTACTACTTGATTATGGTTAGTAATAAAAGTTGGAGATCAAACCTGTATTTTTTGTATTGCAACGAATAAAATTGGTGGTTTCGTCTACATAATGACTTAATTAATGTAAATTGCGTCAATAAAATGATGTAAATGATAAAAATCAATCGAATTATTGAGAAACAGGTTATTAGAAGTTTAAAACCTAATAAAGTAATTGTACTGGTTGGCCCTCGACGAGTTGGCAAGACTGTTTTGATTAATGATATTATTAAAAACTTATCAGAGCCCCACCTACTTTTGACAGGAGAAGACTACAGAACTTTAGGTTTGCTTGAAAAAAGGAGTGTTCAAAATTATCGAAATCTAATGGGAGAAAAAAGATTATTGATTATAGATGAGGCTCAAAAAATTCCTGATATTGGGAATAAGTTAAAATTAATGATAGATCATATCGAAGGGTTGAAAATACTAATAACAGGTTCGTCAGCTTTTGATATTGCCAATGCTACTGGTGAGCCGCTGACGGGAAGAAAAATAACTTATAATTTATACGCACTGTCTGAGGGGGAATTAAGTCAAGTAGAAAATATCATTGAGAAAAAGGATAACTTAGAGCAAAGATTGGTTTACGGAAACTATCCAGAATTAATTCACATAGCAGGGCAAGAGGAGAAGGCAGAATACCTCAGAGAGATAATCAATTCATATTTGCTAAAAGACATATTAGCATTTGAGAATATCCGGAACGCTGACAAAATATTTGATTTATTAAAACTCATTTCATTTCAAATAGGAGGAGAGGTTTCTTTGCAGGAATTAGGCAGACAACTATCAATGAGCAAAAATACAGTGGAAAAATACCTTGATTTACTATCAAAGGTATTTGTTATTCACAAGTTAGGTGGGTTTAGTAAGAATTTAAGAAAAGAGATAACTAAAAATAGTCGATGGTATTTTTGTGATAATGGGTTGAGAAATCTATTGATAGCCAATGTCAATCCTATTGGAATGAGAAATGACATAGGAATGTTGTGGGAGAATTACATAATAAGCGAGCGGATTAAATTTCAGCGTTACAATAAAATGATAGTAAATAATTATTTTTGGCGAACATATGACCAACAAGAAATCGATTGGGTTGAAGAAAGAGAAGGTAAATTATTTGCTTATGAATTTAAATGGAGCCCTAATAAAAAAGTAAAAGTTCCGGGGGCATGGAAAAAGGAATATAAAAATGCTGAGTTTACGGTTATACACCGGGATAATTATTTGGATTGGGTGATGGGAAAATAATCTGGTAACGGTACTTTAGCGGTCAATTTCTAAATCAAAGTTATGTAATTAGTTATTTGTTTTTAAATGCTAATCATCCACATCCTCACTTCATGGAAGTATATTACCACTTGTAATTTTAGCTTTGCAACTGATGGTGATAATGTGTTAATATTGAATTAAAATATTTGAGATGGCAGAAAAAAGCAGTGTATTTGATATGATTGGTCCAGTGATGATTGGTCCGTCAAGCTCACATACGGCAGGTGTGGTGAGAATAGCGCGGGCTGCCATTAGAGTTTTGGGAGCAAAACCAACAGAAGCAATGATCACATTTTATAATTCTTTTGCTAGAACTTACGAAGGGCATGGGAGTGACAAAGCGATATTGGCTGGGTTACTTGATTTCAAAACCGACGATGAGCGGATTAGAAATTCCTTTGAATTGGCGGAACAAGCAGGGCTGGAATATAAATTCAAATCAATAGGAAATGCTTCAACGATGCACCCAAACACAATTAAGGTAAATTTAAAAAGTGAAGAAAAATCGATAGAGGTAATTGGTGAGAGCAGGGGAGGAGGCGTGATAAAAATTTCAGAAGTCAATGGCTTTAATGCTAACTTTACTGCGGCATTGCATACCTTGATTGTCATGGCAGAAGACGCAAAAGGGAGCATTGCTTTCATCGCAAATATATTGGCACATGATGATAGTAACATTGCTACAATGACCGTGTCTAGAAAAGGAAAAAATGATTTGGCTTGTCTCGTGATTGAAATGGATTCAGGCTTGAGACCGGTGACCTTGGAGTATTTGAAAAGTTCAAATTGGGTGAAAGAAGTGACGTATTTGCCAAATATTGATTTGTAAAGAAACTGAGAACAGGAAAAAATAATCAAATGAATAAGAAACTAAAATATTACTTAATGATTTTCGGATTGATGATTAGCTTTTTTGGCTTTTCTCAAACAGAAGGGGCTAAAAAATGGACATTGAAAGAATGTATTGATGAAGCCATGGCTAAAAATCTTTCGTTGCGACAAAGTCAATTGAACTTGCAAGACAGAAAAATATCGTTGAAAGAATCTAAGTTTAGCTTAGCACCTTCGTTGAATGCAGGAGGAAACTATGGATTGAATTGGGGGCGTGGTATTGACCCGACTTCTAATTCATTTATTAATGAACGGATTGTATTTACCGGTTATAGTTTGAGCAGTTCGGTTAACTTGTTTTCTGGTTTTCAAAAGCAAAATACCATCAAGCAGAATAATTTGATGCTCAAGGCAAGCGAAAAAGATTTTGAATTTGAAAAAGATAATGTTACGCTTAATGTGATTTCACTTTATTTAAATGTTATTTTTAATAAAGAGTTGGCAACTAACAGCAGACTACAATATGAATCAACAGAAAAGCAATTAGAAAGAACAAAAATTTTGGTGGAAGTGGGTTCATTGCCTATTTCCAATTTGCTGAATTTACAATCGCAACTGGCCACCAACGAATCAAGCTTAATTAATGCAGAAAATACACTTGGGTTTTCCATTTTGAATTTGAAGCAAGCATTACAAATTCCTGCCGCTGAGGGATTTGATGTGGTGGTTCCTGAACTCGATGTTGATAAAACCAATATTCTGGGATTGGATATGGAGGAGGTTTACAGAAATGCGTTGAATAGCCAACCTAATATTCAAAGTGCAGAATTGAATGTAGAGAGTTCGGTGAGAGGAGAGAAAATCGCCAAAGGCGCACGTTCCCCAAGGTTAAATTTAAGTGGAAATTTAGGGTCAAATTATTCTGATAGACTTGATAGAGAAAGACCAATTATTGATGGAAATATCTCAGACATAGTTCCGATTGGTTATGTGGAAGGAACGAATCAAAATGTGCTGACCACAGTTAGTAAGCCTAACATAATTGGCACGGATAATAATTACAGCATTGGAGAGCAATTCGGTGATAATTTCAATCAATCGCTCACATTTCAATTAAGCATTCCAATATTCAATGGGTACAGCACGAGTTCAAATATCCAACGATCAAAGATACAAAGGCAACGGGCGGAAATCACAGCGAAGCAAGTCAAGCAAGGATTGAGACAAACCATAGAGCAGGCATACAATGATGCACTGGCTGCAGCAAAAAATTATGATGCTTCGGAAAAGCAAGTTGCCGCTTTGGCGGAATCATTTAGAATGGCGAAGGAACAATTTGACTTAGGGGTTATCAATGACGTGGATTATAGAATTGCTGAAAACAATTTTTTTCAGGCAAAATCAGATTTAGTAAAAAATAAGTACAACTACATATTCAAAACAAAAATATTGGACTTTTACCAAGGTAAATCACTAACTTTTTAAAACAATGGCAAAACACAAGAAAAAGAGTAATCGATTAATTTATATTATGGTAGGTGTTGTGGTAGCACTACTGATATTAGCATTAGTGGGGAAATCACAAGGTTGGATAGGTGGCGATAATGCAAAGGAAGTGGAACTTGCAAAAGCCAAGAAAGTAACCATTATAGAAAAAGTGAGTGCCTCTGGTGCGGTACAGCCTGTCACCGAGATTAAACTCAGTCCAGATGTGGCGGGAGAAATCACGGAGCTAAATGTAGAAGAAGGGGACTCAGTAAAAATGGGACAACTGTTGATAAGAATCAGACCGGATAACTTAGAGCTGGCGCTAGACAGAACCCGTGCGATGCTCAATCAACAACGAGCGAATCTATCTACTTCAAGGGCAACCTTGTCGAAAGTAGAAGCAAATTTTAATCGGGCTACTTTAGAGCATGATAGACAAAAATTGCTATTTGATAAAAAGGTAATTTCTAAGGCAGATTGGGAAATGGCGGAAGCGAATTTTATTGCTTCAAAAAACGATTTGGTTTCTGCGAAACAAAGTGTTGTTGCTTCGCAATATATTATTAAAAGTCAGCAGGCATCAGTTAATGAAGCTGCTGAAAACTTACGATTGGCAAATGTCTATGCACCGGCAAGTGGTACTGTTTCAAAATTAAGTGTAGAGCAAGGGGAACGAGTAGTAGGAAGCACCATGATGGCAGGTACAGAAATGCTGAGAATTGCAGATTTAACCAAAATGGAGGTGAGAGTAGATGTGAATGAAAATGATATCATTCGGGTGTCGCTTGGAGATACAGCCGTTATCGATGTGGATGCCTATTCACATTTAGACAAAAAATTTAAAGGCGTGGTAACGGCGATTGCAAATACCGCCAATGACAAAATTTCTTCTGATGCGGTAACGGAGTTTCAAGTAAAAATAAGAGTCTTAAATGATTCGTTTAAAGATTTGGCAAAAGAAAAAAACATCACCTCGCCGTTTCGTCCGGGCATGACCGCCAGTGTGGACATTATTACCGAGCGAAAAGAAAATGTATTATCAGTGCCATTATCTTCGGTAACTACAAGAGACCCAAACAAAAAGAAACGTAGAAGAGGAAAAAAAGAAGAAGGCGATAAAGAAGAAAGCAAGCCAAAGACCGATGATAAGAAAAAGAA
>CAYRIF010000233.1:0-6203 GCA_964424205.1 uncultured Roseivirgaceae bacterium
GTTCAATTAATAATTATTCAAATTAACGATATCCCGTTATTACGGAATTTTTCTTCCTAATTTTTCTTTTGAGGAAGAAAAATATCCGTAAATTTATTTAGATACCTGATTAATTAAGCTTTTAAAAATCTAATGCTTAAGTTTCTGCTATAGCCTGTCCCGTTTTTGGGGATGAGCATTTTTATAATCAAACTTGGGTTATCACGTTATGTTTTGGTAGTTAGTTTGCCAATTATCTGTGTAAGCAATGTGTGCCATTACAAGATTGGAATATGCCCAAAACGTAAAATTTCGGCAGTTTTTTCTTCCGATTTTATAAAGTTTTTAATTTTCTTTTTCTTCAATTTTCTTTTTCTTCAAATTTTCACTTGTTGAAATGAGTAGTACCTAATATTCAAAGGTAACAGTGGAGAATGAGAATAATGGTTTAATTTCTGAGTCTTATGAATGATTCCTAAAAAGCATACCGAATGCCAACCGCAATTTCTCTGCCCCAGTAACCACTATAACCGATGATGTTAAAGCCAGGCTTCCAGTCAAGGGAAAGATTGATAGGAAGTTCTTTGAAGGTGTAGTCAAGCGCAATGATGCCATCAATACCGACTACAGCCGATGCATTGTTAAACTCGTTTCTCCTATTTCGGGTATTCCAAAATCCAATATGAGCCCCAACACCATAGTACCATCCCAATCCTTCTGCATTTGGAAATTTTTTATGTACTTCATAAAGTCCCGTTACCCTTACACCTTGCCAGCGGGAATCTATAATGCCCTCTACTGCTCTATTAGAGGCGATAAAGTGTTTGGCGGTAATGCCTGTTCCATAGCCTAGTCGCACACCGATGGCGGTGTTGTAATCTTGCGCATTGCTGCTGAAAGAAATAAGGGCTAATAAAATTAATAAAGAGACTGTTTTTGTGAAGTTATTCATAATAAAATACTTTGTTCTGAGAATATTTCCTATTCATTAACGCAAAGCTATTTATAATATTTTATGATTTTAAATTTTCTAGCTGATAAATGGATTTGCTGTTTGCTGTAATTTTAAATCGATTGTCTACTCTATGCCCGACCACCCATGCAATTTTTTCATCAGATGTTAATACAAAAACATTTTCTTTAGCAGGCAGCGATACTTTTTCGTCTATCAAAAAATCACTTAATTTTTTTCTTTGTTGCATGCCCAACGGTATAAACCAATCTCCTGCTTGCCATTTTCTTAGTTTCAATGGAAATGTTAATTGATTGTAGTCTAGTGCCGCAATATTTTTATCTGATAAAATGGTATAATTACTATTGCTGTGTTTTGAAATAGTCAGCCTAAAATTATTGGCAGCGACAGTTTTTGTGCCATCTATAATTTCAATATCACCAGAGGGCAGTGTTGTTTTTTGACTGATGATAATTTGCTGCCTATCAATGTTTAACTGGTAATATTCCGATTCGAATTGCTTTCCAATTCCCTGACTGTCAGATAGTTTATCTATAACATTTTTGGTTTGTGAGTAATTAAATCCAAATCTTCTGATAAGTTCGTATAGAATGATAGTACACTCTTTTTCTTGCAGGATTTGTGTCTTATCAATCCAAATTTCCCCTTGTTTTTCTGTAAATGTTTCCTCTTTTACACGATCGATTTTTTCTCTAAAAATATTCTCTGCAGCCCGTAATTTCTCTACTGTATTGGTAAGGGTATTCTCTAAAGAAGGATTTATTTTTTTCAAAACAGGAATAATCTCATGCCTAATCATATTCCGCTTGTATTTCACAGATTGGTTTGAACTATCCTCTCTCCATGCGATTTTTTTTCCTAGCGCATAATGTCGCACCATTTCTCTATCGGCGTAAAGCATGGGGCGGACGGTAGTTTTATTTTTAGGTAAAATACCATGCATTCCAGCGATGCCAGTTCCTTTTGCTAGGTTAAGCAAAATGGTCTCTAACGAATCATTTTTATGATGGGCTGTTGCCAAAAAATCATATCCTTGCTGTTGTAGCAAATCTAAAAACCATTGATAGCGAATGTCACGAGCTGCCATTTGCGTGGAAATCCCTTTTTCTTTGGCGTAACCTACCGTATCGAATTTTTTGGTGTAAAAGGGTCTGTCATATTTTTTTGCTAGTGCTTTCACAAAAACTTCATCCAAGTCGGATTCCTCTGCACGTAAACAAAAATTGCAATGTGCCATGGCAAATTCATATTCTGACTTTTGAAATAAGTCAGCCATGACTACCGAATCAATGCCGCCACTGACTGCTAGTAGTATTTTATGCTTGGCATCAAACAAATTATTTTGTCCAATAAATATTCGAAATCCCTCAAGCATCTAATTGATTTTTATATTTGGCGTTATTCTTGTTAACAATCATGCAATAAAGATATAAATTTACACTTCAAAATTACCATGAAGTCTTTTACAAAAATAGTAATACTGTTTATTTTCCTTTTCAGCGGACCATCAATTTTTTCGCAGACTAAGAAAATAGTGCAGATTAAAATTAATCGGGCTGATTCACTGGTAGGTCAGATAAAAGATGGAGAACGCTTTTCTAAATTGATAGGGAAGGTTCAGTTGGAGCATGATAATATGTTGATTTTTTGCGACTCTGCATATCACTATGATAAGCAGAATAAAATGGAGGCACTTGGAAGTGTACGAATTAAGCAAGGTGATTCTATTACTATCACAGGGAAGAAGCTCTTTTATGATGGAAATACGAAACTTGCTGAAATGCGGGAGGATGTTATTTACAAAGATGATTCTATTACAATCTATACCGATAATCTTGATTATGACATGCCTGAAAGATTGGCATACTATTTTGACGGAGGAAAAGTAGTGGATAAAGAAAATGTATTGAATAGTAGAAAAGGATATTATGATTTGAATAAGCGGTTTGTTTCGTTCAAGGACAGTGCGGTGCTGGTAACGCCAGAATCTGTCATAAAATCGGACACATTGCAGTACGACGTTAATACAGATATAGCTTTTTTTAGAGGGCCTACGGAAATCCTCAAACAAGATGGTACAAAATTGCTTGCCACAAAGGGAAAGTATTTTACGCGCATCGAAAAATCTGAGATAGAGGAAGGAGTAATTGAGTATAATGACCAGATTTTGGAAGGTGATAAGTTACATTTTGATGAGATTGAAAAATTTTACTCATCGACTGGTCATGCAAAACTTATTAACCATAAAGACGAAGTCATCATCACCGGGGATTATGGAAAGTATTGGGCAACGGACAGTATTACAAAAGTGTATGGACATGCTTTGCTTAAAAAAGCATTTGATAATGATACGCTATACCTTTCGGCAGATACATTAATCTCAATAACGAGTCCGAATCCAGCCAAAAAACTTTTGTTGGCCTATAACAATGTGAAGGTTTATAATACAAGTTTGCAGGGCAAGGCAGATTCACTTGCCTACCATGTAGCTGATTCAATGCTGTTTTTCTATACCGATCCCATTATTTGGAATATGGATAGCCAGATTACCGCTGATTCTATTAACCTTACCTTGAGCAATGGAGATATTGAGCAAATGGATTTAAATCAAAACGCTTTTATTGTATCTAAAGATTCTGTGGTTGAAAAATTTAACCAAATCAAAGGGAGGGAAATGATTACATATTTTAAGGAAAGTACAATCAATCAGGTAGATGTGTTTGGCAATGCAGAAAGTATATATTTTGTAATTGAGAACGACTCAGTTTTTTTTGGTATGAATAAAATTGTGTGCAGCGATATGCGCATTCTGTTCAAGAAAGGGGAGATGGATAAGATTAAAACCTATGTGAAACCTGATGCTACGCTAACGCCACCACATGAATTAAAGGAGGCTGATACGCAACTAGAGAAATTTGCTTGGCGAGATGATGAGCGTCCAACCAAAGAAGAAGTTATTGAGGGTATCAACAAACCAAAAACAGTAGTAGGGGAAGAAAGTAAAGAAGCATCACGTAAGAAAAGTACTATTATTGTTAAAAAACCAGTCCTGAAAAGTGCGGCTAAGCTTAAGCGAGAATAGGTATTTTTACGTGTTATGTATAATTATATTTATAAAACATATAATTATACAAATATTTCATGTCAAAATCATAGGCAACGTTCAACCATCAAATTTATTTTGTTAAAGTAAGTTAATTTCTAATTTTCACACTTTTTTCTCAGTTAAAAAAGATACCTTTACAAGGAGTTAAACACGCATCTTCTATAAGTGAAAATTACTAGGTTTATTATACTATTTTTATTTATCCATACCCTCGCCGATGCGCAGAGTATAGAGGTACTGACTGATAGTGAAGTAGTTGGCGTTATAGGATCTAAAATTTCCACGAATATCAAGCTTCGAAATAATTCAAAAAAAACAATTCATGTGAGGGTTAAGCGGGTTGAAAGACAATTAAGCACTGGGCAATCAAATTATTTTTGCTGGGGAGATGATTGTTACACAGTGGGTACAACACTTTTACCTAAAATCATCACGTTAAAACCTGGACAAACCACAACCCATTTTAAAAGCGTATTAAAAGCTGGAATTTCAGAGTCAGAGAGTGCTGTGAAATATATTTTTTATAATAATGATAACCCTACGGATGAAACGGAATTTGAAGTCTTGTACAATATTATAGATAATAAACCAAAATCTCTGCTGCTTCGAAATCATAGTATTAGCATGACAAATGTTTATCCAAATCCAGTGAATACATTTGCAATCATCGATTACAACATTATTAAGAATGGTATCAGTGCCAAAATTATAGTATATAATGTGCTCGGTGGCAATGTCGGAGAGTATCAACTGCAGCGACATGACACTAATTTAAAAATCCATACTGCCGATTTTAAACCAGGTGTTTATTTTTACTCGGTATATGTTGACAATGAAAACATTGCAACTAGGAAATTTATTGTTAAACGTTAGGCAACGTCCGTTGTTTTTTCAGCATTATTCTTGATAAACAATTACCCATTAACTGGTATATTAATACCTGGTACTTTATCTTTGCAAGTCTGAAATTAAAATGAATAAAAAATACTATCTCATAGCGCTCGTTTTACTGGTACTTTCATCGTGCAGTAAATTTCGTAAAATCGAAAAAAGTGATGATTTGGAGCTCAAATACAAAGCCGCAAATGATTACTTTGAAAAAGAAGATTATTATAGGTCTAGTGTTTTGCTAGAGCAGATATTGCCTTTGTTAAGGGGAGATGAAAGAGCAGAGAAAGCACAATATTTATATGCTTATACGCATTATCATCAGAAGTTGTATGTGCAGAGTGCATACTATTTTAAAACCTTCTACGATACCTATTCACGGAGTGAGTTGGCGGAAGAGGCAAGGTATATGCATGCCTATTCTTTGTATTTAGATTCACCAATTTATAACCTGGATCAGACAAGTACGGAAGAGGCAATTAAAGCGATGCAGGCTTTTTTGGATAAATATCCACTGAGCAAATTTAAAGAAAGTGGCAATGAAATTATAAATGGATTGCAAGTGAAGTTGGAGGATAAGGCATATAACAATGCAAAGGAGTATTATAAGCTAAAGGATTATGATCCAAGAAATTTAAAGTCAGCCATTATTGCTTTTGATAATTTTGAAAAGGATTTTCCCGATTCCAAAAGAAATGATGAAATTAATTTTCTGAAAATTGAGGCGAGTTTTAACCTTGCAAAACAAAGTATATACAGTAAGCAAAAAGAAAGGTATCAAGATACACTGACGCTTTATGAATCATATATCGACAGATACCCAGAAAGTACTTTCTTGAAAGAAGCAGAGAGTATTTATAAAAAATCAGTTAACGCATTAAGTAAAATAAATAAAAACTCATAGGTATGGCAGTAAATGCATCTATTACAACACGAAATTTGACCACTTTGGTAGAACCAACTGGTAACATATACGAATCTGTAGCGATTATCTCAAAAAGAGCAAAGCAGATTGCAATCACTTCTAAAGAAGAGCTGAATGCTAAATTGGCTGAATTTGCATCTTCGGTAGATAATCTGGAAGAGGTATTTGAAAACAGAGAGCAGATTGAAATCTCTAAATTTTATGAAAGAATGCCACGTCCTACGATTGTAGCGGCAGAGCAATTCCTCAATGATGAGCTGATGTACCGGGTTGCTGAAGACGAAGAAGGAAAATAAATTCTCCATGTTACGTGGAAAAAAAATTATTTTAGG
>CAYRIF010000234.1:0-6174 GCA_964424205.1 uncultured Roseivirgaceae bacterium
GAATAATGTGAACATCAGGTTTAACGCCATACCCATCAGGGGTAGCGGTGTACGGGGTTTTCATGTTCAATAGCCCAGCAAGCAAGGTTATTTTTGAGTTTTTGAGGGTGATTTTGGCGGTGAGTCCTGAGATGGTTCCATTATAAGCACCACCGGTCTCTTCACCTACAAAAGTCGCACGTTTGGTTTCTTTGAGGTGTGTGGAGATAATACTACTTGCTGAAAAACTCATGCCATTGATGAGTACATAAATTTTGCCTTTATAGTTGTTAGCTTTTGGTTTTCTAGGTTTGCTTTGCTTGAAGAAAAAGTAGGGCTCACCCTCTATTTTTTTGACCTTCAGCGCTGAATAAGCCACGATCAATGGGTACAATACTGTCGTGCCGGTATTGATTAACCACGAGCTTGAATGCATAGATGGATATACAAAACTCATCCTTTTGGTCATCTTGGATTTGTCCAGAAAAACATAATCTTTGGCTACCAAGTAGGAGTAGAGGTCGTCAATACTATTTGTTTGTCCTCCTAGATTATTTCTAAGGTCAATGATAAGGTTTTCGCTTTTGGCAGAATCTATTTTTTCAAAAGCCTCTTTATAAAATTCTTTATAGCCACCAGGAGAAAAGCTTTGTATTTTTAGGTATGCAGTAGGTTTTTCTGAATTATTATCCATGAATTTAAGTACCCTGCCTGTTTCTTTGGTGTACTTGTTGTAAGCGTACTTGTACTCCCACGCCTTTCTTTTCTTCCTTTCCTTTTTAGCAAGTTTTTTATCTATTTTAGTTGCTTTATCTTTTGGCGTAACCGTATTGGCTGTATCCTTTTTTGCAATTCCCTGTTTGCTATACTGCGCATATAAATATTTCGAGTAGACACTATCGCTTTGCTTTAGGGTAACTAATATACTGTCTTTTTGTGCATGTGTTCTTACGTAATAACCACCCATATAGGTGCTCATCACTAATGGCACAAAGGTTTTGTTATAGCCATCACCAGTTCGTAGGGTTTGCAAAAAGGTTAACAAGCCTTCTACAGGCTCATTTTCAATGCTTAGTATTTCTGTCCCTACCGTTAGCGTGCTGTCTTTTCCGTAATTATTTTTTATGAATAGTTTATCGTCTATTTTTTGAAAGAGAAAAGGTTTAAAGGGAGAGTCTCTTCTGCCTAGTTTCTTTTTTTCTGACTTTGTTTGTTTTCTTCGTGGTGCAGAAACTATGGTATGTCCTTGTTTGATACTAGCGATTACAGGCGCTAGTTTTTTATAGAAGTCTATGCCTGATAGTGGTTGCTGAATGCTGGTTTTTAAGGCACTGAATTGCTGGTCCAACGAATCCTTGCTAATAAACCAGTACAAATCAGGATGAAGTTTTTTCAGTTTTTTATACGCTAAATCAATATCTTCATGAAGTTCTTGCGGTGTATGTAGTTTCGATATTTGTTGGTTGTACTTTTCTATAGAGGCGCAGCTTGATAGTAAAAATATGAGTAGGCATAAAAAATATTTGTTCATGAAGTTGTGGTTCGGATGATATGTTACTTTTGAAAAATATGCAAGTACAAATTTTATGCCCTTCTTTTTATTTTGCGTTTGAGTTTTTGAAGTGAAATAGAATTTCTAGTTTTTATGCTGATTATAGACAGTACCGAAGGCAAAAATTTTACCATCCCATTTGCTTTATTTTGATGAACACTTAAAATTGACGTTATACAACTTGGTATTGTATAATGATTGTTTTTATTTTTGAATCCTATAACCAAAGACTTCCCATTTTCCCCACCGCTAAACGAGATATCACATAAGTCGTAAGCAACAATTTGTATGGTGTCATTTTCTAGGATTCCTTTATAAACCTCCTCAATTACAAAAAATGTACCTAATGTATTGTTAGAAGTTGAAATAATTGTTCCTTTTGCTATTAAGTCAAATGATTTCACTTGATTCAAAAAATTATCTCCAATAGGATTCCGGTCACAAGAACATCCCAAAACTTGGAAGTGAACAAAAATGAAGAATACAGCAATAACAACCCTCATAGAAGTCAAATTTTACACCAACTCAACCTGACTATCCTGAATATCCAGATTATGATATACATTTTGTACATCATCATCATCTTCCAGCATATCTATCAGCTTCATGGCGCTTAGCAAACCTTCATCGTCCAGTGCCTTTAGGTTATTAGGAATGCGTTGTAGCTCTGCTGTTTCGGTTTCTAATTTTAATTCCTCTAGCTTTTTCTGCATGTTGCCAAAGTCTTCCATCGCACAACTGATGGTGATAAAGCCTTCGTCAAATTCTACCTCTTCTGCGCCTCCGTCTATAAACTCCATGGTCAAGTCATCCTCATCCATGCCTTCTGTTATCGGAATCACGAACATGCCCTTCCTAGCGAAAATAAATTCTAACGAGCCATTTTTCCCTAAGTCTCCGCCATATTTTGAAAAAACCGCCCTGACATTGGCGACTGTCCTGTTCAGGTTGTCGGTCATGCATTCTACAAATACAGCGACACCATGAGGAGCATACCCTTCATAGGTAACCTCGACATAGTTTGCAGCATCAGCACCTGATCCTTTTTTGACAGCACGTGCGATTGTATCTTTGGGCATATTGGCACCCTTGGCATTTTGGATGGCAAGCCTCAGTCTTGGGTTGGTGTCAGGGTCACTGCCACCACCTTCTTTGGTTGCAACGGTTATTTCTTTGATTATTTTGGTAAAAATTTTTGCTCGCTTGGCATCTAGCGCTCCTTTCTTTCTTTTAATGGTTGACCATTTACTGTGTCCTGACATTTTTATGTTTTATTGTTCCAAACAAAAATAATATTTTTCGGGCAACTCTCCAAGGGTTTTAAAGTCGTGCAGCGTTAATGGCTTTTGTTTTTCTGTTTTTATAAATTAAATTTAGGATAACACCTGTGAGCACCACCCCTATTCCAAGGATTGTCATCATATTCAATCGCTCGTCGAAAATTGCATACCCAAAAAACAAGGCATAGATAATTCCCAAATAATTGAGGATACTGATTTTTGACAACTCATTGGACTGATAGGCTTTGGTCATAAAGTACTGCGCCAGTTGTGTGATGACACCTACTGCGAGTAACAAGCCCCACTCTTGCCATCCGTAAGGCGTTACCCAGTTGAATAAAATGTAAATGCCGCTGATAGGAAATGCTACTAATGGAAAGTATAAAATAATGACCAATGGATGTTCGGAGGTATTTAATTTACGGATGATATTATACGCCACGCCGGCAAAAAATGCAGCGCCTAAGCCAAGCGACATATTCATAAATGAAACCCGACTGTCAAAACCTTTTATCATCAGAACACCTAAAAAAGCGAGTCCAAAAAATAACCATTGTAGTTTAAAAACCTTTTCTTTAACGATAAAGACGCCTAAAATTGTGGCAAATAGGGGAGAGAGATTCATGAGCGTGGAGGCATTCGCCAAAGGCATTCGCTGTAAAGTAGTGAAATACATCATCAACGCCACAGCGCCTGCTATCCCTCTTGTAATCAATAGCTTACGGTTATGTCCCCAAATGCTTATTTTCTTCAACCGCAAGAAAAACACACTCATACCCAACGAAATAATGGACCTGAAAAATATAATTTCAATGGCGGGGATATGAGGCAACAGCTTTACGCACACATTCATCAATGAAAATAAGAATGAGGCAAGCAACATGTTTTTTACACCTGAGGAGCGTTTCATATTAATTAAACAATCACCCCATCTTTCATGACCAACTTTCTATCTGCTAGGTCGGCAAGTTCTTTGTTATGTGTCACAATGACAAAGGCATGTCCTAGTTCATCTCGTAATTTGAAAAACAACTCGTGTAGTTCTTTGGCGTTTTTAGAATCTAAATTACCGCTTGGCTCGTCTGCAAAAATGATGGTAGGTTTATTAATTAATGCCCTAGCCACAGCAGCGCGTTGCTGTTCACCGCCCGAAAGTTCAGAAGGCTTGTGGTCTGCGCGTTCGGCAATTCCTAAAAGAGACATGAGTTCCTTGGCTCTTTTTTGCACCGCCTTTTCATCCGTTTTAGCAATGTATCCTGGAATACAAATATTCTCAAAGGCAGTAAACTCAGGCAGCAGGTTATGGAACTGAAAAATAAAGCCAATTTTTAGATTTCTTAATTTAGCAAGGGCGGTATTACTGAGGTTTTGCAAGTTTGTACCATCCAAATTAATGCTGCCTGTATCTGCCCTGTCTAGCGTTCCCAAAATATGCAGCAATGTACTTTTTCCTGCACCGGAAGCTCCCACGATAGAAATAATCTCGCCGCTTTTCACGTGCAGGTTTATCCCTTTCAATACTTTCAGGTCTTTGTATTTTTTTGTGATGTTTTCTGCTTTGAGCATGGTTAAATCTATCTGTCTTTTTTGATACCTCAAACTTAATCAATTAGTTTCAAACAAATCTTATGGCAATTGGCTTTATTGAAAATTTGCTAAAAGAGCCTCTTTTTTAAGGAAAACTAACAAGGGGGTGCAAAACTAGACAGCTCTGGAGGAGCGTCATGTTTGTAGAATTAGCAATAAATTATTGAGAGAGTGCCGTCGGTACGGTATGAGATATAAGAAAATATAGGAGAGCGCTCCTATGGAGCATCTTTAAAATTTGCCATTAAATTCATAGTAGTACCATAATTATTAATCTAAATCAGGTTGAAAAATAATCTCAAATGGTGTAACTTCGTGCCAAATTATAAGTGAGATACTTTATATAAAAAAATCGAACAGATGAACATTCACGAATATCAATCAAAAAATATATTAAAGGAATACGGTGTTACTATTCAAGAAGGAATAGTTATTGATAATCCAGAACATGTGAAGGAAGCAGCCAAATCTTTGCAGAAAGAAACAGGCACAGGATGGTTTGTTATCAAAGCGCAGATTCACGCAGGCGGAAGGGGAAAAGGAAAGGTGAACGAAACAGGCTCAAACGGAGTGGTGCTCGCCAAAAGTATTGATGAAGTACCTGAAAAAGTAAAGAATATATTGGGAGGTACATTGGTCACACACCAAACAGGACCAGCTGGTAAAAAAGTAAATAAAGTGCTCATAGCGCAGGATGTATACTATCCTGGCGACAATGAACCGAAAGAGTACTATTTGAGTATTTTGCTGGATAGAGATAAGGGGATTAATGTGATCATGGCATCTACCGAAGGCGGCATGGACATAGAAGAGGTAGCAGCAAACACCCCAGAAAAAATAGTGAAGGAATGGATAGACCCAGCGGTTGGTCTGCAAGGTTTTCAAGCTAGAAAAGTGGCTTTTGCGCTTGGACTAGAAGGAGTAGCGCTAAAAGGGATGGTGAAATTTATTTTCTCATTGTACAAAGCATATGAAGCTATCGATGCATCGATGTTTGAAATTAACCCTGTATTGAAAACTTCAGACAATAAAATTTTGGCGGTAGATGCGAAAGTGAATATTGATGACAACGCATTGTACAGACATAAAGACATTGCAGAATTACGTGACCTCGCAGAGGAAGACCCAGCAGAGATTGAAGCAAGTCAATCAGGACTGAACTATGTTACCCTTGATGGCAATGTGGGCTGCATGGTGAATGGTGCGGGACTAGCCATGGCGACAATGGATATCATTAAGCTATCTGGTGGTGAGCCTGCCAACTTCCTAGATGTAGGTGGTAGTGCCAATGCCGAAACAGTAGAGGCAGGTTTCAGAATCATCATGAAAGACCCTAAAGTAAAAGCGATCCTCATCAATATATTTGGTGGCATTGTACGATGCGACAGGGTTGCCAACGGTGTGGTAGAGGCCTATAAAAATATAGGTGAAATAAACATCCCAATCATCGTGCGACTGCAAGGTACTAATGCGGAGGAAGGCGCAAAAATTATCAAAGAATCAGGACTCAAGGTTTCTTCGGCCATCTTACTTAAGGATGCTGCGGATAGAGTAAAAGAGGTATTGGCTTAGAAAGAAGCTAACTTTATAAATATTAAAACGCTATTTCATTTTTAGGATGGAGTGGCGTTTTTTGTTTTATAGTGAATTTTTTCAAGATATAGAAAATGTATTAACTTACAGGTATATATAAGCGATATAACTACCATTGTGGTTATATTTACGTTGTAGGTAATCCAAGAATGATGAAAAACACCCAAAGTATTGAAAAGTAAA
>CAYRIF010000235.1:0-6146 GCA_964424205.1 uncultured Roseivirgaceae bacterium
TGATTTTTAGATAGTTATGTTTTTTTTGTGGTGGGTGATGTGCGAAGTCAGGAAGAATAAGTAGGGTGTACAAAGGTTGCCTTCAGTGGATAGCAGCTGGTAATATTACCATCCGGCAAACGCGAATTATTGAATTGTTCCATCGCACTACGAAAATAAGTAAGGTCACCAGTCAGCGCTGTCCAACCCATCAAGTGCGGACGCAGGTCGCCTACATACTGCAGTTGTTCATAATACAAATCACTTAACAAATTATCCTGCGCACACGTTTTTAGCGTATGTGCACATAAATCCCACACCTGCCGATAAGCAGGATCATTGGTTTTGAATGCAGCTTTAACAGGAAAAGAAGCTGCAGAAAAAACATTAAAATAATCGTTGATAAGTAGCGGCTCGTCTTTTGTTTCTATTTCTACTTGAATAAACCTAAAAGCACGAAACCAAATGGGTTGAAAGACGCTATTTTCTCTCCCGTCCATCACATACACATCGCTCACGCCCTTCACCACTTTTCCCTTTGTCTCATTACGATTTCCTTTTATATTATTGGTATCATACATCGCTTCTGAGTATCTTATTTTTATCCTAGCTCCCTTTCCGTTGGAAAGATTCAACTTAGGAAAACCCAATGTGACATAACCTTGATCAATGACAAGGGTACATTTTGAATTGGCAGGAATAACTAAAGATTCTTCACCAAAGTGAAAATCTTTCTTCAAACCTTTTATATCTGAGCGAAGCACCTTAGAAAATGGTTCTTTTTTATTCGTTTGAATTGCCGTAGTACGTGGTTGCAAAATCCATCCATGACCATTTCCCGCAGTCGTCTTAGGTTTGGCAAAAATCATCGCTGCATTCTTCCAACTACTATCATCAAAACTATATGCTTTCCAACCCCAAGGTTGTTGTGCGGCTACAATAGAATCAGTAGGATTTGAAGCATAGAAACCTCCTACAATTTCACCACCACCACGCCAAAAAACTGTTTTTTCATATATCCCTTCATTTTTAGCAACTTTCCACTGGCCGGTATGGTTTGTATTTAAAAAATTCTCTTTTTCTGTATTTCCCTGCAATAAAAAACCCGTCTTGAAAGAGATAATTCCATAATTTCGTTCCACACCCCAGTTCATAACCTCAGCAGCTACAATATTCTTTCCCATTTTTAGAAAAGGAGCCAAATCAAGTGTCTCATACCGCCAATGACGCATATCAGCAAGCTGCGGTCCATAGCATACTTCTTGCCCATTCACATATAATCTATACCTATTATCGCCACTCACATGGACAATAAATTGCGCCGGCGCCTCCATTAATTCAAAGCTATTCCGAAAATATATCATGCCATAAGCCGTTTGATCAATTTCAGGATGCGTTATCCATTCAGCATTCCATTCATTGGGGTACTGTTTAAGTGGATTGCCAGCATATTGCGCTAACAACGCAATGTCTTTAACAGATAGCGCTGTTGCTAACAGTATAAGTAATATTGATTTTCTCATTGTTATAGTAATGATTTTCCTACTCTTTTATTTAGCCCTCGTAATTTTATCCCTTATTTCCCGCCAAGTAACCAATACTATGTTCTCCTCCTTCAGTATTTGAGCACATTCGGGACTCATAAAAAAATCGAAATCTGCTTGCCTCCAAGCTGCTCCCCAATCAGGATGATCGATTGTTACCCCCTGCATTTCAACATCATCATACGCCAAATGAATTAAAAGACAGCTTAATCCTGGCGCTAAACTCTTAAATACGTTGGTATAATACTTCTCCATTCCCTTTTCAAATTCTAAAGGGCCAACAGAATAGACCTGGTCCACAATCACATCACTACTTGTCAGTAATTTTTGAATCCTATCATTCTTCATAGCAGCTATTCTATCATTTAATAACACCGGCAAATTAAACTCCTGCCCTACCTTAATATATGCTTCCAAAAATTCTGGGGTACTCATTGCCGCCCCCATATGCGTATCCAAATGCGTCACGTCAATTCCAAATTGATAGGCTTTTTTTACCTGGTTACGCAATTCTAATGCTACTTCTTCTGCCGAAGCAAACTTGCCCACACTATCTACAGAAGCATAAAAATAGCCTTTATCATTGAGCAACCCTGCTACAGCATCTTTTGAAGTTACCGATCCCCATTTATAGTTTTTCCATTCACTATTCAACGTCAAATGCAAACCAAAATCCATCGTTTTATTTTTCTGCGCATAGTCAGCAATCTCAGGAAACCAAGGACATGGCACCATGATACTAGCCGAATTGACAGGGCTTTCTTTCAGTCCCTTGATACTCGCCATATTTTCAGAATGGGCAACCCCTAAATCATCTGCGTGAATAATTAGCATTTTTGCATCAGGCGGATAGCCCAAACGCGCGGCAATGGTCGATTTTTGAGCAAACAAAATGACCGCATTTAAACAAAATGCACATAAAATATAGTATCGCAGTTTCATAATTCTAAATTTAGTAGGTTAAGCTATCTTTTGACATCTATAAAATTTCTTTACAGTTATACAGTTACGAAAGAGGAAAAATATGACCACACAAAGCAGGAATCATTCTATACTTCCTACAATTTCCTTCAAAAACACATTCACATCAAAGTCAGGATCTTCTGCCAAACCGGTTCTAACCACCACCAAATCCTTCGACGGAATAATAAATACATACTGCCCTTGAAAACCATTACACGAATATAAATCTTTTGGCACATCTGGATAAACACCGCCAGCATTGAGCCAAAAATGTCCTCCGTACCTACCGTTCGATGTATTGGTTGGTTCACGGCTAAAATCTACCCAAGACTTATTAATAATTTGTTCTCCACGCCAATTACCATCATGCAAATACAACAAGCCAAATTTTCCCCAATCTCTTGCCGTAGCCCAGCCGTAGGAACTGCCTACAAACTTGCCAGAAAAATCAGTTTCAATAAGCATAGAACGCATGCCTATTTTATCAATCAATTCGTGGTACCAAAAATCCAGGTATGCCTGCTGTGTGCTAAATTGATTTCTAATAAATCCGCTCAACATATTGGTGGTGCCACTCGAATAATTCCAATGCTCATTGGGTTTCCCTATCAGTTCTTTGTCTCTCTGTTTTACACTCATGTCTGCATCCAAAAAAAGCATCTCTGTGACATCTGAAATTCCAGCGTAATCCTCTTCCCATGCCAGCGCTGAATTCATGTTCAGTAAATTCCTCAGCGTAATATTTTTTCGCTCATCTTGCTCCCATTCTTCAAATAATCCTTGCTGATCCAAACTTACTTTTCCCTGCCGTTCCAATACACCAAGGACAGCACTCGTTACACTTTTTGACATAGACCAACCAAGCAATAGCGAGTTTTTATCAAAGCCCTCTTTGTATTGCTCCGCAACAATATGGTCTTTGTAAATCACTAAAACCGATCTTGTTTTCTTGACATCCGCCTCCCTTTGGTCAAAAGCATTTTTCACTGCCCCTTTTAGGCGGTTGTAATCA
Organism: uncultured Roseivirgaceae bacterium; assembly: GCA_964424205.1. Taxonomy (GTDB): domain Bacteria; phylum Bacteroidota; class Bacteroidia; order Cytophagales; family Cyclobacteriaceae; genus CAYRIF01. The sequence goes on from CAYRIF010000235.1 coordinate 3,499, forward strand.
ATATTTTCAAAAATAGTATCCATCGGGTCTAAATCGCCGTACGGATAGCGTGCGTTCGTCATTAATTTCTCTCTGTTCGGAATTAAGACTAAATCTTTATTTGCCATCCCCTCCGGGATAAGTACTGCCCCTAAACCCTTTCTGTAAACCGCCGTCCGCTCCTTCATACCATAAACAGATGACGTGACAGACATCGATTTTTCATCCACTACATTTGTAGCCATATTCATCGACGGCACATCGTTATCCCTTTTTTCAGTCATCTCCTGGCTTCTTTTTGCCATAAAATGATGTGAGGCAATACTTTTGGCAGAAAATCCGCTGACAATATCAAATTTAGGATAGGTGGTATAAGCAATATATCCGATGGCTACTAAGATAATTGGAACTAGGTATTTTAGTATTTTTTTCATAAAATATTTTCGGGTTATAAGGATACTATCAATGGTTTAGTAAAAATATCACAGTATTATATTATCATTCATTGTTCTTAACTGTTTCATGCCTGCTCTGCCATAACAGGTACGCAAAGACAATGCAGCACTTGCACTATAATTAGAAATTGTTTTATTGTCAAACATATCACTCCTACTAAGTTCAGCCTACTTATGTTTAAAGTAGTGACAAAGTCATAATTCTTATGTCCTATTGTCATATGTCAATTTTAAGCACTAAACTCACTTTAGCCCGCAGGGCTTGGCATCACCGCATGCACCGCATTTATTTCTTTAATGATTTCGTCCGATAAATCTACATCAATACTTTCAATATTTTCTTTTAGCTGACGCATTTTAGTAGCGCCGATAATATTTGAGGTCACAAAGGGTAGCTGGTTCACAAATGCCAATGCTAATTGCGTGATGCTTAAACCGTATTTTTCGGCAATCTCCAAATATACTTTCACCGCCCGTGTGGATTCAGGGGTGCTATACCTGCCAAACGTTGGGAACAATGTGACCCGTGCATCCTTGGGCATTTCGTTTAAATATTTACCCGTCAGCACACCAAAAGCCAAAGGAGAATAAGCCAACAATCCAATATTCTCTCGCAAGGAAATTTCAGAAAGTCCTACTTCATAGGATCGATGTAATAACGAATACGCATTTTGAAGCGTAATCATCCTAGGTAATTTTTTTGATTTTGATGTTTCCAGGTAGCGCATTACTCCCCATGGAGATTCGTTTGATAGTCCTATGTGTCGTATCTTCCCTTGTTTGATAAAACCATTTAAGGTGTCCAATGTTTCCTCAAAATTATCCACCCATTGCGTTTCGCTCTGATACGGAAAATCCCGGACGCCAAAACAGTTTATAGGTCTTTCTGGCCAGTGCAGCTGATACAAGTCTATGTAATCAGTCTGCAAGCGTTGTAAACTTCCATGAATCGCCTCGGTGATGGCATCTTTTGAAAAACCTGTACTTCTGATATGTGCAGTGTATGCCCCCGGACCAACAATCTTACTTGCTAGAATTATTTTGTCTCTATTGCCAGTTTTCTGAAGCCAAGTACCAATGATATCTTCTGTTGCCCCATAGGTTTCTGCTCGTGCAGGCACAGGGTATAATTCAGCCGTGTCTATAAAATTAATGCCTTGTGCCAACGCATAATCCAATTGCTCATGCCCTTCCGCCTCGGTATTTTGCTCGCCAAAGGTCATGGTGCCCAAACATATTTTACTGACTTTTATATCGGTGTGTGGTAATGTAGTGTATTTCATATTTGCTAACAACTCCAGTTTATTTATTTTTCCTCCCTCCAAATATACCCCATCCCAAACACATTTACCATAAATCACCCCATGGTGCAAGCATCCGCTTGTGCTCCATGCTATAAAAAAAACATTCAACATACAATTGAACTTACTCACCTCGCTTCAAATCACCGCTTTTAATCCTTCATTTTGACACTTTCATTTGAGCCCAGACTAAATATATGACATTTTTTTGATTTCAGATTATCCGGTTTGTGATTATCAATATTAGTGATCACAAGCGGACGCCTGCGGTATGGCGTTGCTAAACTCACCACATCCTTCCTGTTAATCGGGACAGGCTGTTACCGTTATCACTCATATCTCATACGAGGACGATGGAATTGGACTAAAGTTTTCTCAGTTTTTTAATAAAGTCTTCTGGTGTAAGTTCAATTTGCCTTAGTATTGCACGTATCAATGAGCGACCAATGTCTCTACCTTTATGATGTGGAAGTGTTGTATAACGACCATCAGTATGACGGTAAAATATATGACTGCCTTTCTGTCTTTTAACCTCAAAACCCAATGATAAAAGTAGCTTCTCAAAGGTTTTTGCATCTACTAATGGAAGTTTACTCATACTGCCACAGAAATTTGTTGAAAGCCAACAAATTCAGATAAATTGCTTAATTCTTTGGCACTTAATTCTTCTAAACACAAGGCTATCACTTCTTCCAGGTTGTCTCGTAATTCATCCAAACTAGCTGCTTGGGTATGGGCACCAGGTAGATTAGGAACGATGCCTATATACAGGTCTGTTTCTCTATCCTTTTCTACTTGTGCGGTAAACTGGTAACTTGTTTTCATGATTCCTATTTATTGATTGCTTAAAGTTAACGATTTAATTTGATTTTAGTTTAATACGCTCCGCTCAAATCTAATCCTCCTCGTTTGT
>CAYRIF010000236.1:0-6141 GCA_964424205.1 uncultured Roseivirgaceae bacterium
GGAGTTAAAATATCAACCAATTATTGATATGAAGGAAGGTTTGGCGTTAATGGAATACTGATACCAATTTAAAATTATAATGGTATCAGACTGAATTCACATGAAAATATTTGCTTAAAAAAATCGTTTATCAAAATTCATTAAATATAACTCGTTGGTGGCACGAGTAAGCGCTGTGTAAAGCCACCGTAAATATTCATGATTTAGCATGTCATCTTTCAAGTACCCTTGGCTTACAAATACTGATTCCCACTGTCCTCCTTGCGACTTATGACACGTCAATGCATAAGCAAATTTCACTTGTAACGCACTCAAATATTCGTCTGATTTAATCGCTTTATTCCTGTCTTTTCTGGATACAATATCTTCATAATCTAACCGTACACTATCGTAGAGTTTCTTGTTCTCTTCAGTGGTCATGGCAGTAGTATTGGCGTGTAAAGTATCTAGCACCACCTTCGCTTCAAAGGGTAACTGTTGTGGATAATCAATCAATCTAAGTTCCAAAGTTGCAAAACGAAAGCCATGCATGTCTTCAAAATTTTTAATTTTCATCACCTCAACAAAGTCTCCATTGGCGATGAACCCTGCCGGAGAATCATCTTCCAATACTGTATAGTTGTTCCGTACTACCATCAGGTAATCTCCCGCTTCAATCTCATTTTCGTAAAACATAATACTCCGTCTGATGTACTCATTGTACTGCACCGCTTCTCTGTTGGACCGGCAAATGATGATTGTATTTTCAATGCCAAATTTATCGTAAGCATATCTGAGACCATCTTCCATTTTTTCGGCGGTCATCTTAAAAATATCAGAGAAGCCTCTGGTCTTAAATCGGATGGCAGTTGTCTTATGTCGTATTTGTTCCCTAATATTTGTAGCATTAAACAAAATACCTGAACCCTCCTGCTGCCGCATCACTTGTGTAAATTCAACCTCCTGAATGTCTAATTTATAATCTGCTAGCAATCTATCAATCTGCAATGCAGGGCTATCCTCCTGCCCTACAGGTGGCAATTGGGCATTGTCGCCTATCAGTATCAGCCTGTTAGATTTGTTTTCAAAAACATAACTTATCAAATCATCCAAAAGACTTGCAGAACCAAATTCAGAGCGGTCGGATAACATAGAAACTTCATCCACAATGAAGATGGTCTTTTTGTAATAGTTTTTATTTTTTGAAAAAACTAGTTTATCGCTTCCTCGTTCGCTTTTTAGCTTATAGATAATCTTATGAATAGTGAACGCTTTCCGTTCGGCATATTGTGCCATTACCTTCGAAGCCCTGCCTGTTGGGGCAAGTAACAGTGACTTATAATCATAGTACTTCAGCACTTTCACAAGCGAGCTTACCACCGAAGTTTTACCCGTGCCTGCATATCCCTTAATCATCAATGCCTTTCGCTCCTGATCATTATTTAGAATAAAATCATCCATCATTAAAAACAACTTCAGCTGATCCCCTGTAGGCTCATGGGGAAACTTACTTTTTAATGCTAAGGATGGTTTAAGTAGGTGTTTGTTCAAGTTTGTATTTAATTTCTGATTTCTAGTTGATGATTTTTAATTTCTATCCTCGTGTTCTCAGTGGTCTATGTCCTCACAGAACACTTCAAATAATACTAAGCTTCATTTTAAATCTTAAATTTACATCATAAGCACCTATATAAAGTAACTTCTCGGTCTGTGAGACACAGACCATGGGACATGGAAATCACAAAATAGTAAACTCTATCCTTCTATTCTTCTGCTTATTTTCATCCGTATCATTTTCAGCAATAGGCTTTTCTTGCCCAAATCCTCTATATTTCAAACGATTTGCTGCGACCCCTATCCCCACTAAATATTCATAGACAGATTTAGCTCTATTAACAGACAACTTTTTATTATGTACTTCAGAACCCGTATTGTCAGTATGTCCACCAATTCCTATGTTGACACTAGGATTTTCATTCAAAAATGATTTTATATGTTCCAGTTCAGTTTTCGATTTCTTTATGACCTCGTACTTGTCCACATCAAAAAATATATTATTTAGTACAGTTGCTTTTCCTTTTTTTATTGGTTCCAAATAAATATCAATTTTGATAGGTTTCAAGTCCTTGGTTTCTTGATAATCAAACGAAAGGCTATGAAATAAATATCCTTTTTTGTTTATATAAAGTGCATACGCTGCACCTTGCGTCAGCACCATCAAGTATTCCCCAGAAATATTATCGGCTTCTACTTCTAGTTTTAATTTATCTGCTTGCAAATCAAATAATTGGATTTTTGCACCAATCAAAACTCCTGTTTCTTTGTCAAACACCCTTCCCGACACATAATTGCTCCTGTTTTTTACTTGAGCCTCTTCTGGAATATCAAATTCGTACAAAGCACTTTTCACCCGATTCTTGGTATTCATATTTTCATTAGCGTAATACCCCTTTTTGCCATCCGCTGTTACAAAAAGAGATACTTGATCTTCAAAAGTATTTATCGGATAGCCCAAATTTTTCGGGTCACTCCAGGATTTTTCTTCAAGTTCTGATTTGAAAATATCAAAATTTCCAAATCCAAGATGTCCATTCGAACCAAAGTACAGGGTTTCACCATTGGCATGCATAAATGGAGACACTTCATCGTCTTCGGTATTAATGGGCGCGCCTAAATTCTTAGGCGCAGACCATTCTTTTTCTTTTAATTCGCTCACATAGATATCTCTTCTACCAAGCCCCCCTCTTCTATCTGAAACAAAATATAACTTTCTACCATCAGCAGAAAGTGATGGCTGAGACTCCCAAGCCCTGCTATTAATATTGGGGCCTAAATTTTCCGGCTTTGTCCACTCCTCTCCTTTTTTGTAACTAACAAACAAATCGCAACTGCCATACCCCTTTCGTCCAAGGCACGAAGTAAAAATTATGGTTCTTCCATCGGCAGAAATAGTTGCTGTTCCTTCGTTGTTTCTAGTATTTATATTTTCAGAAATCGTTACAGGTTCCGACCATTTTCCATCATTGTCTTTGGTGCATATGTATAAGTCTTCATCAGAATTTGGAGAAAGATTTACTCTTCCTGTAAAGACCAACGAATTTCCATCAGCAGTCAGCACAGGAAAATACTGTAAGACTAGTTTATTGACTTGTTCCGGCAATGGAACAGGTTTAAAAGGCAATGGGTTATTGATGTTTTTCTTGGTATAAATAATACTAGATAGCATCCTGTTAGCTTTTTTGGACTTCTCGGGGTCTTTTATTGCAAAGTTTCTATACTTCGATAGTAACTCTTCCGCAATCCCATACTGCCCTTTACTCACTTCAATTTCCGCTAGGTTCAAATAGGCATCCGAAAATTTTTTGTCGTTGGGGCTTTTACTAACAATAAACTCATACGCTACCTTGGCTTCCTTATTTTGCCCAATTCTTTTCCTAATATTAGCCAATCTTAGATGTGCTTCTAGAAAATTCTCATCTTTTTCAATGGCATTATTGAGTAGATTAATAGCCTCGTGATATTGCCGACGTACCATGAACATTTCTGATTCTTGATAAAAGGCAATTGCTTTTTTTGATTTTGTAGTAAAAGAATTTTCTTTTTTTTGGGAAAAACCACTAAGTGCTCCTATAAAAAGAACGGTAATCAAAACTGCTATTTTTTTCATTCACATATTATTTTTTTTTGGTCTGTGAGACACAGACCAAGGATGAAGACGTAATCTCTTTTATTATCATCATTTTTCAAGCAAAATATAAGCCAAAGTTATCGCACATTCAAATATTTATGCACCTGCATGGAGATTTGCCATTGGGGGTTCGCTTTTACATAGTCTATAATGGAAGGCAACATTTCCTCTATTTTTGACCATTCAGGCTGTAAATACAATCTACAACTATCATTAACTATTTCAGCAAACTCCTCCGCCCACTTAAAATCATTGTGATTATAAATTACAATTTTAAGCTCATCCGTCTTGTCATAAATTTCAGGCAATGGTGCTTTGAATTTTTTAGGCGAAAAGGTAATCCAATCCCAAGTTCCACTTAACGGGTGAGCACCAGAGGTTTCCAAATGTGTTCGAAAATTATGTTCATGGAGCTGTTGGGTTAAGTTAGTAAGGTCATGCATCAATGGCTCCCCTCCTGTAACAATGACTATCCTTGAATCAAATTCAGCAGCAGTGGCTACCATTTCTTCAACGCTTTTCACTAGAGAATCCGCTTCATCCCACGACTCTTTCACATCGCACCAATGACACCCTACATCACAGCCAGCTAGTCGAATAAAATAGGCAGCTTTTCCTTGGTGATAGCCTTCTCCTTGAATCGAATAAAATGCCTCCGTCAAAGGTAGTTTATCTGTATGGACTAATGGCTCTATTTGTTTCTCTTTCATATAAATTTTTGATGGAGCGGGTAATTGAACCGCTAATTATTACTATTTTTTCATTTCAGTTGCCAGCAATGTATTATGCAATAAGGATGCAATCGTCATTGGTCCAACACCGCCCGGCACCGGAGTGATATAACTTGCTTTTGCTGCAACCTCCTCAAATTTCACATCCCCTCTCAGTCTAAAACCGCTCTTTCGTTCGGGAGCAACAACGCGATGAATACCCACATCAATCACCACCGCTCCCGCTTTGACCATATCAGCCGTTACAAATTCTGCCTTGCCAATAGCCACTATCAAAATATCAGCACGTCTAGTTACTGCTGCTAAATTCTGCGTTCTGCTATGCGCCAATGTTACCGTACTGTTTCCAGGGTACGCTTTCCTTGACATCAAAACACTTGCTGGCGTTCCCACCGTATGACTTCTTCCTAAAACAACACAATTTTTACCTTCCGTTTCTATGCCATACTTTTCCAGTAAAAGCATAATTCCTTTGGGTGTTGCTGGTAGTAAGGTTGGTAAATCCAATAGCATTTTTCCTACATTTTCAGGGTGAAAACCATCCACATCCTTTGCTGGGGAAATTGCATTTACAACTTTTTGCTCATCTATATGATTTGGTAGTGGCACCTGTACAATGAATCCATCAATCACATCATCACTATTGAGGTCTGCCACCTTTTGCAGAAGTGCTGCTTCCGTGGTATTTTTTGGCAAATGTATAAGTGTAGAGCCAAAACCTACTTTCTCGCACGCCTTCACTTTGGCATTTACATAGGTTAAACTTGCGCCATCATCTCCCACCAATACCGCTGCGAGATGCGGTGCTTTTTTGCCTTGCCTTTTGATTTTAGTGACTTCAGTAGCTATCTCCTCCAAAATATCATTTGAGGTTTTTCGCCCATCAATTAGTTCCGCCATTGTGATATGATTTTACTATTTTTATTGCAAAAATAATATAATCAAATGGATTTTTTAGTTTTTCCTTCACCCTATTAAACTGAGAAGAAAGGGGGGATTTCTTCCTTATCAATAATCTAAAAAAATAGTACCTACATAATCTCTGAGGTGATGCTTTGTATATTCATTTGTTGCTTCGAAATAAAACAACGACGTTGTGCTTCGTGTATTACGTTAATCGTCATTATATGTTTTTTCTCACCATTTTTTAATACAATTCTAATCTTAACATAATATATTAAACACTTGCATACTAAATGACAAAAACAACTGCAACACATTGACATTCGAGAGATTATTGTTTTCAGCAGCTCCTAGTTAAACTCAATTCGGTATAAATTATTCCTGTCAAGCACAATTAAATTATTCTCAAAAATGAACAATCCATAGGAATCCCCTTTAAAAAAAAGAGTGCTGTCATTATGATGTAATATCGATTTTACTGTTTCCGAATTTATATTAATTCGATATAAAAAATCTTTTTCAAATTTTTGAGTATTGTTAGCTAATGTAATGAATACACTAGCACTATCGGTATACTTAATATTGGAAATGTTAATGGCTTGCTTATTTGGAGCAATATTCTTTAGTTGCCCCGTAAAATTTTCCAGATAAATAACACCCTCTTTTTCGGTGAACAAATTTACGTTCTGCCAAGTTTTTCCACCATCTTTGGTATGCAATAAAACACTGGACAATCCACCAATATAGCCTTCACTTTCGTCGATAAAATCAACCGAATTTAATGAAATATCTTTTCTATTAAATAACAACTCCCATTTTTTTCCGCCATCAATAGTTTTG
>CAYRIF010000237.1:0-6110 GCA_964424205.1 uncultured Roseivirgaceae bacterium
TATCAAATAAATTATCATCCATAATATGCTTCTCCTTCCCTATTTGCTGCCTCTAGCATGATTTTTAACTTTGCTCTTGCTTTAGACAGGTTTGATTTCGATGTACCCTCATTGATATTCAATTTTTTGCCAATCTCCTTATGACTGTACCCTTCTATTATATATAAATTAAATACCAATTGGTATGAATTAGGTAGTTTTTGTACTAGTTTTAATATATCATCACTTGAAAATTGTGAAATCACCTCTGGCTCAATATACTTCGACGCTGCCTGCGATATTTCCAAATGATGCTTGAATTTCTTGTTTTTACGGTAATGATCAATGGCTGTATTCACCGTTATTCTTCTCACCCATGCTTTGAAAGATTGATTGGGAAGGTGTTGCTTTATCTTGGTGAAAATTTTAAGGAACGCTTCATTCAAAATATCCTTCGCCTCTTCCGCCCCATCGGCATAGCGCAAACAGATGCTCATCAAATAAGGATAAAACAGCATATACAGTTTTTTCTGCGCTATCCTATCATTATTCTTACACCCTTTCACCAAGGGGTTGACAATGTCCTTGTTATTTAAATCCACATGTATCAGTTAACTGCTCACAAGACGAAAAAAAAATACATTCCGTTGCCTTGTCAATCAAAAATACAAAATAAATGATTTTATAACGTAAAAGACAACAAAAGCAACCTATTGTATTATTTTTGCGTCATATAGGTGCTTGTCAGAAAATCACAAGCAGTATGAAATTATGAAATACAATATTTATATACCACTAGTACTATTATTTTTAGCCTCCTGTTCAGCCAAAAGGGATGAAGCTTTTGAACCACCCCAAGTACCTACTGAGGAGCAATTAGTCTCTCAAATTTGGAAAGTAAACTATTTCAGTGATGGTACACAAAATGAAGCAGCATTTGAAAACTCCTATATTGAATTCAATACTGATAATACATTTGACCTACTAGACGAAAACAACAATATTTATTCAGGGAAATGGGCGATTGATGGTAGCCTGTTGGTAATTCAATCTGATGGATTAATAATCGCCCCAAAAAACGCCATAGAAGGAGAATGGATAATTACCCAATCCTTTGATGATGTAATACAAATCAAAGAGCGGGATGGCATCGATGAGTTTTCTTTTGCAAAACCCACACAGCAACAGCTACCCAACGCCTGTACGGATACCGACGCAATAATCGCCCATAAAAAATGGATTGTAAAAGAATTCACTAAAAATGGTTCAACTATTCCATCTGAAAATAATGTGACATTTACTTTTTCTAAAGACCATAATTTTGCCACTTCAAATGGGTCTAAAGGATTATGGAGTAACGGAATCCGCTGTTCAAAATTACAGTTAGACTTCGGCACGACAAAAAATGCGTTTGCGAAAGCCTGGAGTATTCAATATTTATCTGACCATTCAATAAAACTAAAATATGCGACCAACAGTACCGATTGGAGCATGGAACTAAAAAGAGACACTGTTGCCAACACCGATTTTCCTGCATATCAAACAATCTGTAGCGAAATCGATTCAGTACTGACAAAAAAGCAATGGGTACTTTCTATGGTTAGAACCGGTAATCAAATTAATACCGCAAAATTTTCAAACTATACTTATTCATTCAATGATAACAATACCCTATCAGTCCTTATGGCTAATGAAAAAATAGTTGGAAGTTGGAAATTATCCGATGCATGTGATAACATTCAAATAACTTTTTCTGATAAAGCAACTGCAGATATACTCAACGGAAATTGGCGATTATTTTTTGTGTCTGAAAGAAAATTGAAATTACTTTCTACTGTTGACAATACGATTAAGGAAGTTCATTTTAGCAAATGATTTTAAGAATGTCTGATTCCTAATTTAAAATTGGTTATTGTTTAATTCTCCATCTTTTCATAGGCATCAATAATCTTCTTAACAATCTGATGCCGCACCACATCTTCTGAGGCGAGTTTTACAAATTTTATTTCTTTGATATCTTTCAATACACTCATGGCATGCGCTAGCCCTGACTTTTGATGTTTCGGCAGGTCAATCTGGGTGACATCACCATTTACTATGACTTTTGAGCTTTGCCCTATCCTGGTCAAAAACATTTTAATCTGCATCGGTGTCGTATTCTGTGCTTCATCTAACAACACAAACGCCTTTCCCAGTGTACGACCACGCATATAAGCAAGTGGTGCAATCTCTATAATTCTATTTTCAATATAATAATTAAGTTTCTCATGATGAATCATATCATCAAGCGCATCATACACAGGTCTCAAATAAGGGTCTATTTTTTCCTTCAAATCACCGGGAAGAAAACCCAAACTCTCTCCTGCTTCCACAGCAGGTCTGGTAATAATAATCTTTTTTACTTCCTTATTTTTAAGTGCCATTACGGCAAGTGCTACAGAGATATAAGTCTTTCCAGTACCTGCAGGGCCAATCACGAATACCAAATCACTTTTGCTACTTGCCTCCACAATTTTCTTCTGATTCTTGGTTTTTGGCTTCACCACTATCCCTTTAGGACCATGCACTAATGCTCCCTGCGTGGTTTCTTCAAATCCCTCATTCTGTTTGTCTTCGATAAATGATTTGATGTTTTTTTTGGACAGTTTGCCATATTTATGGTAATGCCTCATCAGCGACGCTATGATATCGCTCATTTTAACAATATCAGACTTGTTACCTTGCAGCCTAATTTCATTGCCGCGAGATATTATTTTTCCTTTTGGAAAAGCCTGTGCCACCTCCTTAATGTTACTATTTTCTACACCGAGAAAATCAATTAAAGAGATATTTTCTAAAGTAATTATTTTTTCTACCAACCTAAGTAATTATTATTTTTTCAATTAACAAATAAAAAATTTAATTTTACCACTACAAAACTAAAGAATAAATCTAATAGCTTCTATGGCGCTTATCACATTTCTGTCTGATTATGGTAAAATAGACCACTACACTGCCATAATTAAAGCCAAAATTTACAGTCTAAGCCCTGAGCAAAAAGTAATTGACATCAGTCATCATATCAAGCCATTCAATTTACCACATGGGTCTTTTGTTTTAAAATCTGTCTTTAGAGAGTTCCCTGAGGGAACAGTGCATTTGGTTACTGTAGACTCTTCTCCTAAAAACAATACTAGCTATATCGCTATAAAATTAGAAGGGCATTATTTCGTTGGGGCAGATAATGGACTGTTGAGTTTAATAAGCGAAAAAGAACCTACCGAAGTGGTTAAAATCAATACAGAAACTTCTCCTTCCTCTTTCTTCTTAGAAAAAGAACTTTTGGCGCCTATCGCTACCCAAATAGCAAATGGCAGTACACTCTCCGAAATAGGTGTCACCTATGCAGAAATGAAGCGATTGCTAAATAAAAAATCGAGGGCGTCAAAGCAGAAAATTTCTGGGCATGTAATTCATGTAGATCACTATGGCAACTTAATTACAAACATTGAATTAAGGGATTTTGAAATCCTAAGCAAAAATAAAAAAGTCAGTATCAATTATGGTAGGACATTTTCTAATCAAATCCATGAAGATTATGATAGTGTGGTGTACGGAGAATCATTTCACGTCTTCAATAGTCTCGGACTTTTAGAAATTGGAATTAATATGGGGCATGGCGCTGAACTTTTAGGACTAGACTATGACAGTCCGGTGAATATTATTTTCGAAGAAGAATAATTCACCCAAGTAGCAAATATATTTGTAAAATAAAAAATCATTCTACATATTTGCAACCCGAATATGCCAAAGTGGTGGAACTGGTAGACACGCACGACTCAAACTCGTGTTCCGCAAGGAGTGAGGGTTCGACTCCCTCCTTTGGTACGCATTAAAAAAGCCTTTCTGAAATCAGAAAGGCTTTTTTTATTAAAATAGTGTTCGTTATTTTTTCGGCCTAACAAACATACTATCAGCCATTTCTTTATTAAACGCTGTGTTTTTGATTTTAACAGTCATCTGCTCTACGCCGTTTGAAGAAGTTGTAAACTGTGTTGGAAACTTGATGCCCTCTATTTCATTATAATTCAGAAATTTATTGGTCACCGCCATTCCCTGTACCTCTGCATCTTGATAACCCAGCAGGTAAGTCTCTTTATCGATATACATCACCATTTTTACACCCTTCATAGATTTAACCGTTACATCCAATTTATAATACTTCCTTCCGTCTTTCTCCCCCGTGCCTAGGTATTTTACCGTATTTCCCTTTGCTTTATAATTCCACAAAGCACCTTCAAAATCTACTTGCTGTACCAGTTGGGTTCTTTGGTCTTCAGGCATATCCATTGGTTCTCCTGACATTGGATTTAATGCCCAAAAATCAGTACCGTCTGAACCCATTTTCATCGTATTTCCCATCATTTCTACTTCAGTCCTGATTTTTCCAGGCCTTTTCAAATAGGTCTTTCCCGCCATTTGCATTCCCATCATCGACATTTCTATTTCAGAATACATGGTTTTTACTTTTGCTAATTTTTCCGTTCCTGTTGCTTCATAGTGTTTCTTTAAAATTGAGCTAAGGTCTTGTGCATTTACAAAATTGGCTTGCACCAATAGGACAACTAAAATAATTACTAATTTTTTCATTTGTTTGGTTTTATTTAAAATCTATTTTTGATAAGTCTAATACTAAAATGATGCCACATTCAACCATGAGACAAAACATTTGCATCTGATTCAATTACTTCCATCAACCCAGCTTCATTAACCGCAGTCAACACCACATTTTTTAGGGTATTAATCAACAGTGGATCATATTTTGCAACCACCCTGATATAATTTTCGGTAAAACCATGCATCTTACCCGCCGCTATATCATGCTCAAAAAGCACTGTGGCATTTTTTCCTTTATTTTCTTCGTAAAAACTTCGTTTCTTCTTTTCTGATAAATTCCTTAGCATCTTTGATCGCTCTTGTCTGATTTTATGAGGTACCACGCCGTCCATCTCCGCTGCCATCGTGTTCGGTCTTTCAGAATAAGTAAAAACATGTAAATACGAAATATCTAGCTCATTTAAGAACTGGTAGGTTTCCATAAAATCAGCTTCTGTCTCTCCCGGAAAACCAATAATAACATCGACACCTATACAGCAATGTGGCATCAATGACTTTATCTTAGCCACTCGCGCTGCATATAACTCACGCTTGTAGCGTCTCTTCATGCGCTTCAGTATTTTGTTTGACCCAGACTGTAATGGCATGTGAAAATGGGGTACAAACCGTTGTGACTGAGCCACAAACTCAATGATTTCATCTTTTAGCAAATTAGGTTCAATTGAGGAGATTCTAAAGCGTTCAATATTTTCAACTTCGTCAAGTGCTTTCACCAAATCAGCAAATCGTTCTTCTCTTTTTCCCGCTTGCAATCCAAAATCACCAATATTAACACCTGTCAGTACAATCTCTTTCACACCTGTAGTCGCTATTTCCGCTGCCGAAGTCACAATATTTCCAATAGCATCACTCCTACTCTTGCCTCGTGCCAAGGGTATGGTGCAAAATGTACAGGAGTAATCACAACCATCTTGTACTTTCAGAAAAGTTCTGGTACGATCATTGACCGAGTAGGCATTGTTAAATGTAGTCGCTTTTGATATTTCCGAAGCAAATACTTTTGGTTTTTCTTCTTTGACAAAACCATCGAGCAAATCTATCAACTGAAATTTTTCTGAAGCACCTAACACAGCATCTACGCCTTCTATTTCGGAAATTTCCGTGGGCTTCAATTGTGCATAACAGCCTATAATAGCTACGTAACCATCAGGTGAAATTTTCTTTGCTTCACGAACAATCTTTCTACATTTCTTATCTGCATTATCGGTTACAGAGCAGGTATTGATAATGAAAATATCAGGCTTATCAGAAAAATTCACTTTTTGATAGCCTCGTTTGTCAAACATCCGCCCAATGGTAGATGTTTCAGAAAAATTGAGTTTACAACCCAATGTATAAAATGCTACTTTTCTATTCAACCGAATCTGATTATAAAATGAAGTGCAAAAATAATGAATAAATTGGAGTTTTATAGGTTGTTGGTAAAAACACCTTCAAATAGTAGTTGACAAAATAGGAATATCACAAAGAGCGTG
>CAYRIF010000238.1:0-1205 GCA_964424205.1 uncultured Roseivirgaceae bacterium
GTCACCTTTATATACGATACAGCAATATTATTGGCAGTCCCATTATCTAACGCAGCTACCTTTACATACAAATCATTATTTCCTGCAATATCAGACCATTCAAGTGGAACTGTTATCTTTTTAGTTTCGTAAAAATTAAAATTGACATTACTAATTGTTCTTAAATTACTATCTGACGAACCTACCGCAACTGTTGCACTATGGGTAAAATTATTTCTACCTACCAGTAGGATTTCCAAGGTAGGCTTTGTTCCTGAATTGCTAGACTTACTTAAGTTTAATGTAAAATTTTGGGACTGACCTTTCTTCATCCTATTCCCAAACCAACCTTCTCCTTTGTCAAATTTAGTCAGCCAGGACCTTGTCTTTGGAACACCATCAGGGTATGCTCTGCCTTTCGAATACTGACTCGTGTAAACTTCTAAAATCTCGTTGTTATGAACAGTTTCTGATTGTATATTACTAGTATTATCTTCCTTATAAAATGGCATGCGTTTGCCATTGGTTAAGCCAAGCGACCATGTTAAAAAATAAGCGGCTGTATCCGAATATAAGTTATAATATTTATGTGGTTGTTGATCGGGGGCTATGTACAATTCGGTGTCTAGCGTTCCATCATTCCTTTCGCCATAAAATTCCATAAAGTCACCCGCATCTAAACTACTATCATTCTCACCGGCCACATAAATCGCCTGTTCGATGCCTCTATGAAAAAGCTGGATAGATTTAGGATTGACTGACCCTACCGGGAAACCCGCATTGGACAAATCATCATAACTCAACCGATAAATACCATCCTTTACGATGGGAATTTTATAATACGACTGATTAAAGTTAATCCACTCGTTATTATATTGGGCATTTACACGTCCTGTAAATACAATTAGTAAAAAGACAATAATTTTTAAATACAAATTCCTCACTATATCGCTTGTTTATAACTAAACAAAATTTATGCTATTTGGCGCTAACCACCAGTGTTCAATAACATGCCCAAGCATCCCCTGCAAAAATATTAAGAAACCAGCAGATATCGCAATTTTAATCCCATTAGAAGTATCACATGATATAAGTGACGAAAATTTCATTTTAATACACTTCCACTATAATCAATGCTGGTGGATTTTACTTAAAATAATCATTTTATAAAATTGCATATATCTAATTATAAATTTAAACTTTTTAAGAAGGCGTATTAGAAAATA
>CAYRIF010000238.1:1305-6084 GCA_964424205.1 uncultured Roseivirgaceae bacterium
TAACTTTTTCTCCTAGTATGTTTGAAATAATAGTGATGTAATTATTTTACCAAACAAGGATAAGCATGGCGTGAGGATAGGGATTTAAATGCTATGCGCTCCGCCCTTACAGGGCTTCCTTTTAGTAGCAAATAGTATAAGTCAGCTAGGTTAACAAACAACATTTCCGATATTGTATAAAATCAAAATCATTTTGCCATAAAGAAGTGATTGGGTGAAGTGTCTTGCTAAACAAAACTTATAACATAGGTATAACCATGAAAAGTCAACAGGTAAACAACAAACAAAAGCAAACAAAAAAAGAACCAATAGCTGTCATAGGTATTGGGTGTAAATTTCCTGGCGATATCAATAGCCCCAATGAATTTTGGGAGGCACTAAAAGAAGGAAGAAATGGCGTCATAGATGTCCCTAATGATAGGTGGAAACTAGAAACATACTATGATCCCAATCCAGACAAAGCTGGGAAAATAAGAGCAAAAAAAGGCGGTTTCCTAAAGGATATGAGCCAGTTTGATGCTGAATTTTTTGGACTATTCCCCGCTGAGGCAGGAAGAATTGATCCGCAGCAAAGATTTCTACTTGAGGTCACTTATGAAGCGCTGGAAGATGCTGGTGTAAAACTAGAAGATATTTCAGGGACAAAAACAGGCGTTTATATGGGGATTTTCATGAACGACTACTGGCATATGCAAATTTCTAGTCTGCAGGTCAAAAAGACAAGCCCTCATGTAGCCATGGGTGTGGCCATGACTTCTATGGCCAATAGAATATCCTATAATTATAATTTGAAAGGGCCAAGTATTTCAATGGATACGGCTTGTTCATCCTCATTGGTAGGCGTTCATTTAGCCTGTCAAAGTATCTGGTCAGGTGAAAGCCAACAAGCCTTAGCCGGAGGGGCAAACTTAATCCTACGTCCCGAAACATCTATCATGATGTCTAAAGGTGGGTTTCTTTCACCAGATGGCTATTGCAAGGCATTTGATAGCCGCGCCAATGGCTACGTAAGAAGCGAAGGTGCCGGTGTGGTTTTATTAAAACCACTTGCTCAGGCACAAGCAGATGGAGACCAAATTTATGCCACCATACTAGGATCAGCCGTAAATCAAGATGGCTATACTGAAGATGGCTTTACTGTTCCAAGTGTAGATTCACAAACTGAAATGCTCCGAACTGCCTATGAAGACGCTGGTGTTGATCCAAAGAAAGTAGCCTATGTGGAAGCACACGGTACTGGCACACCAGTGGGGGATCCTATAGAAACAAATGCCTTTGGTAATATCATTGGCAAAGATAGAACAGCAAATAATAAATGCGTCATCGGTTCTGTTAAATCAAATATAGGCCATTTAGAAGCCGCCGCCGGCATTGCTGGGTTTATAAAAGCAGCTCTTGTCCTTAAAAATAAGCAAATTCCACAGAATTTACATTTCGAAAATCCAAATCCCAAAATTCCATTCGACAAGTATCGACTACGCGTTCCAATAACACTTGAAGACTTGCCAGAAAATGGGACACCAGCCTATGCTGGTGTCAATTCTTTTGGCGCAGGCGGCACCAATGCGCATGTTGTCATGCAGGCATATAGACAGCCCAAAACAACAATAAACAACAAAGAAAGTACGCGTGCTTCGGTACAATTATTTACGCTATCTGGCAAAAGCAAAAATGCATTAACAGAGACCGTTAAAAAATACATTGACTATTTAAAAACCACAGGAACATCCCTAGAAAATATTTGCTACTCTACAGCGAATAGAAGATCGGCATTCGACCATCGGTTAGCGACTTCAGTTAAATCAAAAGAAGATTTAATCTCAAATTTAAAGGCTTTTATCAACGATGAAACCCGCCCAGGAATGAGCTACAACAAAGTTGGTGATGCAAAGAAAAGAAAGGTAGGTTTTATTTTTTCTGGGCAAGGACCTCAATGGTATGCCATGGGGCAACAGCTCATCAAAAGCAATCCCTTGTTCAAAGAAACCATCTTAAAAATAGATGCACTTTTCTCAAAAATTGCCAACTGGTCGCTACTAGACGAAATGAACAAAGATGAAGCCACATCCAATGTCAGTGACACAAAAATTGCACAGCCTGCCATCATGGCCATCCAAATCGCCTTGACAACACTCTGGAAATCCTGGGGGGTAACACCAGAGGGATGTGTGGGACATTCTATAGGTGAGGTTGCCGCAGCATATGCCGCTGGCTCGTTAACACTGGAGCAGGCAGTTGAAGTAATTTATCACAGAAGCCGAGGGCAGCACCAAGCGACGGACAAAGGAAAAATGCTTGCGGTAGGATTGCCGCTGCCAAAAGTAAAGGATGCCATTAAGGGTTTTGAAGATCGCATTTCAATTGCTGCCATCAATGGCCCCAATATGGTGGCCCTCTCAGGCGATGTGGAACCACTGGAAACTGTAGCCGCTGCATTAGACAAAAAAGATATTTTCTATAAATTTCTGAGGGTGAATGTGCCTTTTCATAGCCATCATATGGAACCGCTGAAAGCAGAATTAATTGATTCACTAAAGAAACTCATACCTGCGACGTCAAACATCCCGTTGTACTCTACAGTCACCGGAAAACAAGAAGACGGCAATCACTTAACCAGTGAATATTGGTATCAAAATGTAAGGGAGCCAGTTTACTTTACAGATGCAATACAGTCTATGATTAATGATGGATTTGATACATTTGTTGAAATCGCACCACATCCAATATTAACCGCTGGAACAACCGAGTTGCTAGAAAATAATAAAATAAAAAACGGACTAGTTGTTCCTTCATTACGAAGAAAAGAAGATGAAGAGATTATCTCCATGGGCTCATTGGGTATGCTTTTTACCAACGACTATCAAGTTGATTGGGAGGAGATATTTAGTAACGCTTCGCAATACGTAAAACTACCTGCCTATGCTTGGCAACACGAAAGTCACTGGTATGAAAGCAAAAAACATAAGGAAAGTAGGTTAGGCACAAAAATTCACCCACACTTGGGTACACATACACAATCAATTACGGATGATAGTAGATTTATATGGAACCTCGAATTAGACCAATCAATTCATACTTATATAGAAGACCATAAAATTGATGGCACGATTATTTTTCCTGGTACTGGTCATTTGGAAGTAGCCACCGCAGTGGGAAAAGCCTCCTATGGCGAAAAATTTTCTTTCCTGGAAGATGTACATTTTAATGCTGCATTATTCCTACCAGACGAAGGGGAAACGCCAGATATTTGTTTAGAGATCTCTTCAGATGAGGGTAGTTATCATATTGCCACCCGACCGAAAGAAGAGGATGCTGTTTGGACAAAACACTCTAATGGAAAAATAAACCACCATGAAGACGCATTTATTTCAGTTCCACAAAATCTAAATTCTATTCAACAAAGAGTAGATAAATCTATTTCTGTTCCTGACTTCTACATTGCTATGAAAGAAGGAGGGTTACAATACGGAGAAGCCTTTCGGTGTATTCAAAAGCTATGGACTGGTGAAAATGAATTACTATCTGCTGTACAGACAAGCAGCAAAGTGCATTATGGTATTGACAAGTTTAATTTTCACCCTACACTCTTTGATGCTTGTCTCCATACCATTATGTATGCAGGTAATTGGGCAACTGAATCTAAACAAGCAGGAATATATATTCCAGTACACATTGATAGGTATAAAGTCCACGCCAACCCTGGTACAAAAGTATGGTGCTATGTAAAAGTTACTGAAGCAAGTGAAAACTATCTCATTGGAAATTACTGGATATTCAATGAAGACAAAGAATTAGTTGCCGAAATTCAACAGCTTACTTGCAAATATGTAGAAGGGTCAAGAAGAAACGATGAGTTGGACTTGTACAAGGGCATGTTTGAATATAAGTGGGAATTGCAAGAAGAAAGCGGTCTATCATCTGATAACCCTTCTGTTAAAAATAAAGAAGGTTTTGTGATTTTTTCAGATGACAAAAAACAAGCTCAAAATTTGATAGCTGAATTTGATAATAACAATATAACCCCACTAATTATTGAAAAGGGGCAACAGTTCAAAGTAATTGATAAAAATCACTACATCGCCAACCCTAATAATCAGGAAGAAATAGAAAAAGTGTTTAAAGAAATCCATAACCATAATATCACTATTCAAAAAGCCATTTATTTGTGGACATTGGATTCGGATAATCACATTTACCTATCAGCTGATGAAATGCAAGCGCAACAAGGTGAGATGGCTACCCATCTTCTTAATGCGTTAAGAAGCATCGTCAACCTTGATAATGAGCCTGCCCTTAGCATTATCACCCAAGGTGCTGGCAACATTTCAGGAAATGATAAAGTTAATATTAATCAAGGAGCAATTTATGGTACGGGTAGGGTTTTGATGAATGAGTATCCGTTTATTAGTACCAATATCATTGATTTAAGTTTTAAGCCATCCTCTGCAGAATGGGCGGCATTATTTAATCTAACAACAAAAAATGCTAAAGATAAAATTAGTGAATGCGCTGTACGAGACTCCAAAATATACAGTAGAGTTCTAAACGCTGTTATAGAAGAAAATGCGGAAGAAAATGCCTCTAAAATGCTCCCTTCCGTAGCATCTGCGTATCGTACTTTTATCAATGAGTACGGGATGATGGACAGTCTCGTTTTTAGAGATTTCAACCGAATAGCTCCGAAAGAAAATGAGGTGGAAATTGAAGTACGTGCCGCTGGTTTGAATTTCAAAGATGTGATGAACGTGATGGGATTACTCAATGCAGAGGCGGTATCTG
>CAYRIF010000239.1:0-6048 GCA_964424205.1 uncultured Roseivirgaceae bacterium
CTATTTGGTCACCTCGATTATTGGGCAAGTAGGTGAGGGTACAGCAGACCCCAGTAGAGGGGCACAAGGAGGAAAAATCCCAAACAGGGCTCGGATTACGGTGGATTTTGTCAAATTTCAAGATAGGAGAGGTGTGAACACCAATGAGGTGATGGGTGATATTCGCAATCTTTTAATGGGCTATCCTGGGGTTAAGATTGTTGTAGATAAGCCCTCGGATGGACCCGAAGCAGGCGCCCCAATCAATATTGAAATTAGAGGGGACGATTATGTGACGTTGATGCGGACTGCTGAAAAAATGAAACAGTTTATTGACCATTCAGCTATTGCGGGAATAGAAGAACTGAAGATGGATGTGGAACAAGGGAAGCCTCAAATGCCAATTATTGTAGATCGACAAAAGGCAAGAAGGTTGAATGTTTCTACGGGTCAGATTGGTGATGCACTCAGAACTGCTCTTTTTGGCAAGGAGGTTTCTACTTTTAAGGATGGAGAGGATGATTATCCTATTAATATTCGCTTGATGGATAAGTACAGGTATAATAAAGAGGCTTTAATAAATCAGAAACTCACCTTTAGAGACCAAGGCTCTGGGAAAATTGTACAAGTACCTATTTCATCGGTGGCGCATGCAGAGACTTCTACAACCTTTAGTGCAGTGAAGCGTAAAGATTTAAATAGGGTTATTACGATATATTCCAATGTGTTAGAAGGATATAATGCGACAGAGATTAATGAGGAAATCACTAAGGTTTTGACCAATTTTGAGTTACCAAAAGGAGTGTTGTTTTCCTTTACTGGCGAACAAGAAAAACAGGCAGAGGAAATGGCATTTTTAAGCAAAGCGCTATTAATTGCTGTGTTTATGATTTTCTTAATTATGGTGGGGCAGTTTAACTCGGCAACGACACCTATTATTATTTCTCTCTCCGTTGTTTTAAGTCTAATTGGTGTTTTGCTTGGGTTGATTATTTTTAATATGGAATTCATTATTATGATGACCATGATAGGGATTATTTCTCTGGCAGGAATTGTGGTTAATAATGCAATTGTTTTAATTGATTATACCAATCTGGTGATGCTACGAAAAAGGGCTGAAAATAATATTCCTGAGCAGCAGTTATTATCAAAGGAATTGGTATTTGAAAGTATTGTAGAAGGCGGAAAAACAAGGCTAAGACCAGTTTTATTAACGGCAATAACAACCATACTGGGGCTGCTGCCGCTTGCCATCGGGCTTAATATTAATTTCATGACTTTGTTTACTGAGTTTGATCCTCAATTTTATGTAGGCGGGGAAAACGTGGCGTTTTGGGGTCCCATGTCATGGACTATTATTTTCGGATTAACATTTGCTACTTTTTTGACATTAATCATAGTGCCAGTGATGTACTTTATTTTGAATCGAGCAAAACTTAGATTTTCAAAAAGTAAATAGAAGTGAAGCTTTATCCAATCATTAGATTTTTCACCAACGACATGAACAAACTTCTTGTAATCCCAATCTTAGCGGTTATACTCATACTCTTAGATGTATATACTTATCCTGCATTAAAAGTGTTTTTCACTCAAGTGCCAAGAAAGCTAAAAAATCAGTTGAAAATCTTATATGGCTTAATTATAGGTCTTACGTTAATTGGATTGTTTGCATATCACTTTCTGGATAGGGCATATTTTCCTCCTGCCTATAGAGTGCCCTTCATGGGGTTTCTTTTTGTGACGTATTTTTCAAAGGCGGTAATGGCTATTATATTATTGCTTGGTGATTCGATAAGCTTTCTGCAATGGGGCAAGCGAAAAATTACGAAGATGAAGGGTGCTGAACAGACAGCGGTGGAAGGTAATAAAATCACAAGATCAGATTTCGTAAAAAAATCAGCAGTTGTAGTAGCAGCACTTCCCTTCTCAACACTCGGTTTTGGCATCCTTAATGGCGTTCATAATTACCGTGTGGTACGAAAACAAGTGATGTTGCCTAATTTACCTTCAGCATTTCATGGTATTAAAATAGGCCAGTTGTCTGATATTCACTCTGGTAGTTTTTTTAATAAAAAAGCGGTGTTGGGTGGTGTGGAAATGATGTTAGGAGAAAAACCAGACGTGCTATTTTTTACAGGTGACCTTGTAAATAATGAAACAAAAGAAGTTAATGACTACTTTGATATTTTTTCAAAAGTAAAAGCACCACTTGGTGTTTATTCTACTTTGGGGAATCATGACTATGGCAATTACAAAGTTTGGTCTAGCGAGAAAGAAAAAGCCAAAAACATGGAAGATATGTATGAGGCTCATAAAAGACTTGGCTGGAAATTACTCAATAATGAGCATGAAATATTAACAGAAAGTGGAGATAAACTCGCTATTATTGGCGTCGAAAATTGGGGAAAGGGCAGGTTTCCGAAATACGGAAAACTTGATTTAGCGCATGCAGGGACTGACAACGCAGCCGTAAAATTATTACTTTCTCATGATCCTAGTCACTGGGATTTACAAGTACGTCCTGACTATCCAGATATTGATTTGATGTTTGCTGGGCATACCCATGGATTTCAGTTTGGTATAGAAACTGAGTATTTTCGCTGGAGCCCCTCGCAATATAGTTACAAACAATGGGCAGATTTGTACAAAAATGAAAGCCAATATTTGTATGTTAACAGGGGTTTCGGATTTTTAGGATTCCCAGGAAGGGTGGGTATTAATCCTGAAATTACGATTGTTGAACTATTGAAAGGGTGATTAAACTGGATTATTCATGTGATTAACTTGGTGTATATGCAATCTCGCTATCGGGAGAAAACCGAAGATGTATGGGTATATTTGGAGGATTTTGCAACCTGTCTGCCAGGCAGGCGTAGCAGATGCGCTAAGATAATTGCCAGCACCTCAAATTTGTGCTATTTGATTTTCATCGAAGTACAGAGTAATTAGCTGGTAGGATATTACAAAGGTATTTTATTAAAAAGGTGAATAATTTGGAATTAAGGTAAATTATATGTTATCAAATAATTTAATATATGCAACTCGAAATCATTAAAAAATCTGATAGCAACTCAAAGAATCAACCGTTGCTATTTATCCACGGTATGTTTCACGGTGCGTGGTGCTGGGAACCCTATTTCATGCCTTATTTTAGTGACTTAGGCTATGATACTTATGCCATTAGCCTGCGGAATCATGCAGGAAGCGAAAGTGAAAAACCCATGTGGCGAGTACGAATAAAGGAGTATGTAGAGGATGTGCGGCAAGCGGTGGCGTCTATTGACGGAGATCCTATACTGATTGGGCATTCCATGGGTGGGTTTGTTCTTCAGAAATACTTGGAAAAATACCAAGCACCTGCAGTAGTCCTTTTAGCATCTGTGCCACCGAAAGGAATTATTACCACAAGTATTCGAGTTGCTAAAAAGCATCCTTTGAGTTTTTTAAAGACTAACCTCACGCTAAATTTCAGGTATATCATTTCCAATTTAGAGGAGGCAAAACATTTGTTGTTTTCAAAAAATCTCCCAGATGATAAGACAAAGGCGTATCATTCAAAATTAGAGAATGAAGCATACTTAGCCTATTTTGATATGTTGGGATTTGATTTACCAAAAGTAAAACAAATCAAAGCGCCTAAAATGTTAGTGATAGGAGCAGAGAATGATACGTTAATTTCTGTGCCTGAAACCAAGAAAACCGCTGATACCTATGGCGCAAAGCATGTAGTAGTTTCAAACATAGCACATGATGTGATGTTGGACGTAAACTGGAAGGATACTGCGCAAGTAATCGAAGATTGGCTTCTCGAAAATTAGTTCCTCTGCTCCAGGGTCTTGTGTCTGCACCGACCATATCGCAATTTTGAAAATTGGTCTGTGAGGAGATCATAGCCGTTAACTTTGTGGAATTTAAAGATGTCTTTTCTCATTTCTCCGTGGTCTGTGTCCTCACAGAACACTTCTAAATGTCCTCTTTCTCTGTGGTCTGTATCTTCACAGAACACTCCTGAATGGCCTCTTTTATTTATGTTTCTAGGATAAAGCATCTGCCCCAACGCAGCGAAACAGCAAAGTAGAGCGTTACCTGTTTTTAGAATGGATGATAAATATCACACTTTGTAAGTGCTATAGCAAAAAAATAAGCGTACGTACTTTCAGGGCACTTTGACAGCAAAAATTATTGTTAAAAACATGATTGCATCCACCCTTAAGTTAACGACTATGTTAGAGACAGACCATGGATAAGGAGCGATATGCTTGCCCATCCTCAAAGCAGCAATAATCCATTCTTAATCAAGTGCGCAATATTTGGCTGCTTCTCCTTTACTTTTTCTAAATGAGCTAGTATTGTTTGATAGCGCTCACTTCCTTTGTCGCAAAGTTCAATAATCTCTAATGGAAGCAACCACTCATTTGCAAATGAAGTAATTGTTGTGGCAATCATTGCATCAATATTTTCAAAATTATTTGTTTCGCGAGCAACTCTAACTTGTGCATATAAGTCTTCTAATGCTTTTTGCTTTCCTGTATTGACCTCTTGAACTGTTGGTTCAATGGTTACCATCTTATTGTCAAAGGAGTCATAAGACGCTGGCCCAGAGAACGCAGAAACAATACTTTTGCCCACGGCCATATCATAGATGCCCCACTCCGGTTGAAAAAGTATTGTTTCCTTGTGGGTGACCGTGCAATTTTTAAAACTTATTAATATTATTTTCCCTTGCAGGTTACGAACCCCCGTAATGATTTCTCCTTTTACTGATACCTCCCCTTCAAAGACAAGTTCAATTTCCTCCCCTTCATAAATGCCATATGCTTGCAAATCTTTAGGGGACATATCTTCTATGGCTAAGTTGATGCTTTTTAACCTCCCGATAGGCGAGCCAAATCCGTCGGCATGATAACTGATGCCATGGCCAATGAGTTCTTTTTCACGATAGGCGAGGGCGGTGTTTCCTGTGGTTTGCACATAGGTGGGATTATAGTTTCCATCATCCATGACGTTGGTGAAAATACCAGAGATTTGTAATCCTGTACTCAACTCTATGGTTCCCATACTTCCTGAAGCAATGAGCTTTTCTACGCCTTTCAATCCACCTTTGCGTACCGCCATGGTATTGGCAAATTCCTCCAAAACGAAACTCAAATGAGGGAAGTTTGGCGTGACAAATAGCAGTGGTTGTGGTTTGGTGATATCATAATTTACATCAGCAGTAGCAATCGTAAATGGTATTTTCTTGACATCATCGGTCAGGCACCATTTGCTTTCTCCGATAGACGATAGTAATCCTGCGCCGTATATTTTTGGGTCTTCTAACGTTCCAATTAAGCCATACTCTACTGAATACCAATGCAGATTTTTGATGCGTGCCATTTCTGATGGTTCTCCCATATTGTCGCTAATCTCCTTGATTTCCTTTTCTGCCGCAAGTATGGCTTCCTCTGAAGTGCCTGCTTTTTCTTTGATAAGCGATAAGTGCCTGATGGCTTCAAAGAGCTCAAAATCTTTGGCAGAGGAAATTGCCTTGCAACCAATCTCTCCAAACCTTCTTAAAAACTCTGCATAATCTGGATTGGCAATGATGGGTGCATGTCCTGCTGATTCATGAATAATATCAGGCGCAGGCGTATGCTCGATGTGTTCAATTTGTCGTATGTCTGCGGCTATCACCAATATATTGAATGCCTGAAATTCCATAAAAATATCAGGCGGAATAAAACCATCAACAGCAACAGCTGCCCATCCTATTGTTTTTAGGATGTCGTTCATTTCTTCAATACTTGGAATATTCTCAATGCCAATACCAGTACTTTTCAAGCCATCCATGTAGGAAGGGTGCGCTACTTTAGAAAGGTAATGAACATTGGCACGCATCACATAGCGCCACACTGCATGATTGATGGGCGTATAATGCTCATAATTTTGTGCTACGATATACTGCTTAAGTCTTTCTGGTAATTTAGCGAGGATTTCATTTTTATTTTTTTCGGTGGTCATAGGTTGTTGTTTATCTTGTTGTGTCGAAATAGCAGTAGCATTTTTGGGTTTGAACTGCTCAAAATTTCC
>CAYRIF010000240.1:0-6033 GCA_964424205.1 uncultured Roseivirgaceae bacterium
CATCATAGGCTGAATGATAAAAAAAATCAAACCTCGACTGATAATGAAATAAGAAGTGCCTTTGAGCAGGATTACGATCGCATTATTTTTTCACATCCATTTCGGAAATTACAAGACAAAACACAGGTTTTTCCGCTTCCGGAACATGATTTTGTGCACACTAGATTGACGCATAGTCTTGAGGTATCCAGTGTCGGGAGGAGTTTAGGAAAAAAAGTTGGGGAGAAAATCATTAATTCATATCCGGAATTAAAAACGAATGGCTACACACAATTTGACTTTGGTGCCATCGTAGCAGCAGCATCGTTAGCACATGATTTAGGAAATCCTCCTTTCGGACATTCAGGAGAGGAGGCATTGTCTGATTTTTTTAGAATCAATAAAAAAGGACTTTTTTTCAAAGATAAAATGACCGAAAAGCAATGGTCTGACGTTACCACATTTGAAGGCAATGCGCAAGGCTTTAGAATTCTTACCAAAGGAAAGCAAAAGGGATTGGCACTTACCATGGCAACTTTAACCACTTTTACAAAATATCCTTGCGAATCATTATTAACAGAGAGAAACCCAAAACGGAAGAGTCAAAAAAAATACGGCATATTTCAATCCGAGAAAAATGCATTTGAGGACTTAGCAGAACAGGTAGGGCTTAGCAACCTGTCGAATAACGAGGAAGCCATTTGGTCTAGACACCCACTGGCATTTTTGGTAGAAGCTGCTGACGATATTTGCTATAGCATTATTGACTTAGAGGATGGGTGCAGGCTAGGATTGGTGAGTTATGAGCAAACGAGGGACTTGCTTGGTGCTATTTTGGGCAACAAATATCAACCTAAAAAACTTGACAAAATACATAGCACCAATGAAAGAATTGGTCTTTTGCGTGCATTAGCAATTGGTACTTTGATTGAGCAATCCGCTGCAGTCTTTCTTGAAAATGAGCAGGAAATTTTAGCCGGAAATTTTGACCAGGCACTAACGGATTTAATCCCTGCGAAGGACATTCTACATGAGATTACAGGAATCTCTGTAGAAAAAATCTATCGTTCCCAAGTTGTCTTAGAAACAGAAGCGGCCGGATTTGAGGTAATTGATGGCTTATTAGAAGCATTTTTACCTGCTTGCTATGCTTATCATTTCGATAAAAACAACAGTACTGCAAAGGAAAAAAATCTAGTAAGGCTGCTCCCTTCCGAAATATTTATTGGATTGCCTGAAAGCGAGCATGCAACTTACGAACTCATCATGAACGTAATAGATTATATCTCAGGCATGACCGATACCCATGCCATTAGTCTCTATAGAAAGATAAAGGGAATTACTTTGCCTAGCGGATTTCCTGTTAAGTTTTAACCCTTTATAGATTCTAAAGCCTTTAGAAAGTGTATCTAAAACCAATTCCGCCTTTTATTAAAGACAGTTCTCCTAGCAGAGGAGACACCTCAAATTGAAATGCAAAATTTTTGAAATCTGTAAAGGGCATCACTTGTAATCCAACAGGGATGACTAGACCTCCAATTGTATTGTATCCTGCTCCTATATATGTTCTTACTCTTTCTTTTCTTAGGAAATTATAGGCTCCCATTACTTGAAGATCCGGACTCAAAACATTTGTAGTTATTCTTGCTTCTCCCCAGAATCTCTTTTCAGGACTCGTACCCACTGACATTTCCGAAACAAAATTAGAATGATAATAACCCACACTTACTTGAGCTTGAGATTTACTTGAAATGAAAAGTAGGGTAACGACGGTTAGGACTAGGATAAATTTTTTCATAGGGTTACTTTTTAAAATTATACTTATTTCCATAATTTTTGAATCACATCAAGTATTTCAGTGTGACATGCATTACCTGCCACAATTTCCCTGCCAAAAACATAATTATCACCTCCTGTAAAATCTGTAACCTTTCCACCAGCCCGCTGCACTATGAATGCACCAGCTGCTACATCCCATGAATTAAGGTTATACTCAAAAAATCCCTCGAACCTGCCACATGCTACATACGCTAAATCAACAGCGGCACTACCCATTCTCCGTAAACCATGTGTTTTTTGCATAAACTGTTCTAACAATTTTAAATATGCCTCCATCTCATTAAAGTTATAATATGGAAAACCTGTTGCCAAGAGGCTTTCTTCTAACTTTTCGGTGCATGAAACAGCAATTTTCTTATCATTACAATAAGCTTCCTCTCCTGCCATGGCATAAAAACATTCGTCCCTATTCGCTTCGTGCACAATGCCCATGACAGTTTTTTTTCTATAAGTAAGCGCTACACTTACGGCAAAAACTGGCAGACCATGAATGAAATTTGTTGTCCCGTCTAATGGGTCAATGATCCAATTAAAATCTTTCTCAATATTGGTGGCGGTGCCCTCTTCTGT
Organism: uncultured Roseivirgaceae bacterium; assembly: GCA_964424205.1. Lineage (GTDB taxonomy): Bacteria > Bacteroidota > Bacteroidia > Cytophagales > Cyclobacteriaceae > CAYRIF01. Next base: position 2,389 of record CAYRIF010000240.1, read on the forward strand.
TATGAATCCAGCCTCAGGAAGAATCTTCCTTAGACCATCTACTAATGTTTTCTCAGCGGCTTTGTCCACATAAGACACCAGATCATTGAGTCCTTTAAGTTCAACGACATCTTTGTCGAAAGTCTCACTTTCTTGTGTAAGAAAAGTAGCTACTTGTTTAATTAACTGTCTAGATTCTGAGAGAATTGGTTGTAAGTCACGCATTTTCGAATTTGATATTTTCATTCAAAGTAAATATATAGTAAATTTGGTTAGGCGACCTTTAGAATATGAAAAAAATCCTATTAATAGATGATGAGGATGTGAACCATTTTATCCTCGATAATTTGCTAAGGCTTGGCGGCTTTGGTTCGGAGCTGATTTATAAAAGATCAGTTGATGATGGATTGGAATACTTAAAATCGTGTATTAATACAGGGGAACCACTTCCTGATACTATTTTTGTAGATTTAGAAATGCCAATCCGGAAGGGGTGGGATTTTCTAGATGAGTACAGGCATATTTTTATGGAACTACAGCCCGATTGCAAAGTTTTTATTTTTACTTCTTCTATTATTAGTAATGATATTGAGCGCGCAAAAAGCTACGAAGAAGTAGAAGGTTATCTAAGTAAACCAATATCCATCGAGCTGCTGAAAGAAATAAAAAGTAAATACTTTGTAAAAGAAAAGTAATACTACTTGCCTTTTCCAGCCAATATTATTACAATTTCACCTTTCACTTTTTTATTCGAAAAATAACCAATCACCTCTTCTAGCGAGCCATTGATTGTTTCTTCATAGATTTTTGTGAGTTCCCTTGAAACAGATACTTTTCTTTCCTTACCAAAAATCTCTGCAAATTTTGTTAAAGTTGTTAAAAGACGATAGGGCGACTCATAAAAAACCATGGTTCTTTTTTCTTCCAGAAAGGATTCTATTTTTGTTTTCTTCCCCTTTTTCTGCGGTAGGAATCCTTCAAAGACAAATGCATCTGTCGGCAAGCCTGATTTTACCAATGCTGGGACAAAGGCTGTTGCTCCAGGTAGGCATTCTACCTTTAGGTTGTTCTCCAGACAAGTATTCACCAAAAGATAACCAGGATCTGAAATGGCAGGCGTACCCGCATCCGATATTAATGCCATTTTTTCACCTCCAATGAGCCTGTCAATAATTCCCTTTATCACCTTTTTTTCATTGAAGGCATAGTAACTCTGCATCGGTTTAGATATTTCTAAATGTTTGAGTAGAATTCCTGATTTTCTAGTGTCTTCCGCTAAAATAACATCTACCTCCTTCAGCACTCTTATTGCTCGTAATGTGATGTCTTCGAGGTTTCCTATTGGTGTTGGAACTATAAACAAAACAGTTTCTTCAGTCACGGTTTGATTTTTATATACTTCAATTAATAATTGACAATTTAATTAAAAACTATAAATACTTATTGCATGTACCTTTTTTTAATTTATGTTTCAGCTTAAACTACTTTAAATTGTATAAATTGCATAATATTTAAAACCATTCCAAGAAAAATATGGAATTAATACTTAGTCAGCAGGAATATCGATCTATCAGAAGGAGCTATGAGAACCTGCTCGCTTTGTTCATCAACATGGACTCGGTGAAGGATCATTTTATTGATGGTATATTCAAATGGGGCGAGCAACTGGATTTTGAGAAAAAAGATTTGTACGAGGTTATTTCAAATCCAGAATCAGTAAAATACAGCCCGCCAAAGGACAAGCTAGAAGCGATAGAATGGGTCTATGATTTGGTGTACATGATTTATTTAGATGGGAAAGTGGAGGATGTAGAGTTAGAAATAGCAACGGAATTTGCCACAAAACTTGGGTTTGAGGCACACGTTGCCAATGATTTATTAAAGGCTATCGTTACCGCTCCGCATGATGGTGTAGCAGGAAAAGATGTGAAGACAGAAATTCGTAAGCATGTTGACGAGATTCTAAAAAAATAACAAAATATAGACCGAGGTTTGATAATTACTTTTTCCATTGGTTTAATATAATTTATCAGGATTGAGTCATACTAAATTCTGAAATAGTCAATAACACTCGCTCGTTTCACGCAAAAATAAGGTTAATTCTTTTAGTTACTAGTGAATTAAATTCTTGGACGAGCACAGGTTATTAACTTATCTGTGTTTACTTTGCAGTAATGACGAAAAAAAGAAAAAAGGCTCATAATAAGAGCAGAGGAACTTCAACAAGTTTAAATTCACTAAAAGAAGAAATATTAACGCTACTTGATAAGGATAATTCGATCGCCTATTCGGTAAGGCAAATAGCCAAAAAGCTTCATATCAGAGGCAATAATTCAAAGGACACATTGTTAAACCTGCTTTTTGCCATGGAAAAAAGTGGGCAAATTGGTAAGGTGAGGAATAATTTTAAAAGTATCCGAAAAGGAAAGGTACACACTGGAACAATAGATTTTGTAAATTCAAGATTTGCATTTATTGTTTCTGATGACTTTGAAGATGATTTCAAGGTCAGGGCTGAGTACTTAGGGTCGGCACTTCACGGTGATACGGTAGAATTTGTTGTCTCAGGAAAAAAAGTAAAGGTTGCAAATGTTGTTTCAAGACAGCGGACAGAATTTGTGGGAAGAATAGAAATTTCTCCAAAATTTGCGTTTGTAGTGGTGGACAATAGAAAGATGCATTATGATATTTTTGTTCAGCCAAAATATGCTAAAAGAGCAGAGCACAATGATAAAGTTATTGTAGAGATTACAAAATGGCCATTTAAGGGCAGGAATCCTGAGGGGAAAGTTGTTCGTGTTTTAGGAAAAGCAGGAGAGCATAATGCTGAAATTAATTCCATTATGGCGGAATTTGAATTGCCATTTGAATTTCCGAATAGCATTGAGGAAGAAGCAAAAAAGATTAAGGATAGAATCACAGCAAAGGATATTACTAAAAGAAAGGACTTTAGAGAGACGACTACTTTTACGATTGATCCGAATGATGCTAAAGATTTTGACGATGCTATTTCTTTCAAAAAATTGGAAAATGGTAATTATGAGGTAGGCGTGCACATCGCAGATGTAACACATTATATCAAAAAAGGGAGTGCATTGGATAAGGAAGCGATTGAGCGCGCAACTTCGGTTTACTTGGTGGACAGAACAATCCCGATGCTACCAGAGAGATTATCGAATGAACTATGCTCATTGCGTCCGCATGAAGATAAGCTGACCTTTGCGGCAGTGTTTGAATTAGATAAAGATGCAAATATTAAAAAGGAGTGGTTTGGCAGAACGATTATTCATTCGGATAGAAGGTTCACCTACGAAGAGGCGCAAGAAGGAATAGAAACCAAAGAAGGAGATTTTGCCGAAGCGTTGGAAATTTTAAACACCCTTGCCAAGAAACTCAAAGTAGAGCGCTTTAAAAATGGGGCAATTAGTTTTGAAACGGTTGAGGTAAAGTTCACCTTAGATGAAAATGGAAAGCCACTCGGTCTGGTACAAAAAATAAGAAAAGATGCCCATAAGCTGGTAGAGGAATTTATGCTTTTGGCTAATAAACGGGTCGCTACTTTTGTGTATAACTTGGGAAAAGGAAAAAACAAAAAGACGTTTATTTATCGAGTGCATGATAATCCTGATCCTGAAAAACTGAATGATTTTTCAGCTTTTGCAGTTA
>CAYRIF010000241.1:0-6009 GCA_964424205.1 uncultured Roseivirgaceae bacterium
TATGTTTTTATAAAGGTTGTATTTGAAAACTCCTTAGCCCGTAGAAATAAGAAATTACACTTTAAGCAGAGACAGCTACTTAACGAGCAAGGATTTTTCCGGTGGACTTTTTTAAGCGCATTTAGTCGAATGGTTTTTGTAATTGGAATTTTTTATTTCTACTTACCCATTCAATTTGACATTAGTTTTTCAAATGATTTTCTGTATTTGTTAGTATTAGTTCCCTTAGTCCTATTCTTAAATATTTGGACAAAAATTGTGAGGTTAGGAGGAAATAAATCATACAAATGGTTTTTTTTTACGCTGGTATATATCAGCTGTCTAAGCCTCCTTTATGCGAATATTAATTTTATCAACTATGAAAAAATAAACAAAATAATTCAGCAGAAGAATATTGCAATAGCCTATAATTTGGCGGTACCAGTAAGCGAAAGCTATACGCATATTCAGTACAGGTCATTAGCCACAGATATTTACTTAGCAGAGGATTCTTTATCTCAAAACCATCCTATCATTTTTTGGAACGATAGAGAAACGAAAATCAATGTCGATGAAGTCATAAAATACGCATATTTGGAAAGGGAAAAACTTCCCGAGAGCGAGCAGTCTAAGCTTATTGCAAATCTGCATATTGATAAGGATATTAAACTAAAATTTGTAAAAGAGTTTGAACTAGCACTAAGAAAGGGAAAAATAACCAACATTCAATATGCTACAGGGATTAAGAATTCAATTTATCCTTCGTATTACTCGCCTCACAAATATTTTGGTATTCAAGTATCTTTATTTCCCTATTACCCAGAATTTGAAATGTTTTTGGATTCTGCTCAAAATCTAGATTTTTCAAAATATACCATCCGACTACCAGAATCACGTATGTATAGAAATAAATCGTTTAAAGAGTTTAGCCGTATTGAAATAAAGGTGACCACGGAAGGAGGGTTTCTTAATGGTAAAAAGATTACAACTGATAAACTTCAAAGGATTACTTATAAATTCATCAAGAAATATTCTCCCAATTATGTAATCATTTATACGCCAAATAAAGAGATAACTTATGAAGCATATATTAAATACCTAGACCTCATTTATACTACTGTTGATAAATTAAGGAATGAAATGTCATTTCAACTTTATGATCAGCCTTTCAATAATTGGCAAAAAAATGAAAAATATGATTCAGTAATTACCAAATATCCTAGGATACTGCTGGAGTGGACTCCTGAGGAGCTACGCCTAAAAGAGCTACTTGAAAAATAGCAATAACATGTAAGTACAGGTAGGAGAACAATTTGATATTTAGTATTTTTCAAGAAAAATTATACAATGAAAAAACTAAGCCTAATTTCCCTAATGCTGTTCCTAGTTGTTAGCATGAATAGTTGCCAAACTAAACCCATGCAGACGACAGCTGCTCCCGAAATAGTAGCACAAAAATCTTTTGTTGAAAGTACAGATAGTCTAAAAAGTAATTTCAAAAATCCACCGGTAGTCGCCAGACCCAAAGCACTTTGGGATTGGGTGAAGGGAAATTATAGCCTCGCTAAAATCACACAAGAGATGGAAGATGCCAAAGCTAAAGGAATTGGTGGGTTTGATATTTGGGATGTTGGCGTGATTGTAGATTCGGCAAAAGTAATTCCCAATGGCCCACGGTTTTTAGGAGATGAATCGCTGCACGCCATTGGACATGCTATAAGAGAGGGCAAACGATTAGGATTGGAAATTGGATTGATTACTTCTAGCAGTTGGAATTCTGGGGGCACTTGGGTGAAACCCGAACATGGTGTCATGGGACTATTCCAAACGGTTGTTCAGGTAAAGGGCGGAACGCAATTCGACGGGAAACTTGCTTTTCCATCCTTGCCAGAAAAGTATTCGACAAGGGGGAAGCCTATTAGAAAATTAGATAAAAATGGGGTGCCAGAATATTATAAAGAAGTAGCTGTACTGGCTTTTCCTATTCGTAAAGATTCTGTAATTTCTGAAGCTGTAGAGGTTATTAACCTGGACCACCTTATAAAAAAGGATGGTACTATAAGTTGGGATGCTCCAGAAGGTGACTGGCAGGTTGTGCGTTACGTTTGTGCTCCCACGGGGCAGCCATTGGTAGTGCCAAGTCCAAATTCAAGAGGAAGAATGCTGGATCATTTTAGTGCGGAAGCTGCCAAAGAGAATATCATGTATGTCATCGATCGACTGCAAACAGAACTGGGTGATATTAAGACTAGTGGTTTGAAATACTTATATGTTGATAGTTATGAGGCTAATTCGGCGGCTTGGACACCACTACTTCCTGAAGAATTTAAGAAAAGAAACGGGTATGAACTCACGCCATATTTGCCAGCCCTTAAAGGATATACTGTCATTAATGAAGAGATTACCAAGCGATTTTTATTTGATTTTAAAAAGACGCTGTCGGATTTAATCATAGAAAATCACTATGCCCAGTCCACTAAAATATGTAAAGAATATGGCTTGGGATTTTATGCCGAAGCAGGAGGTCCTGGACCACCGGTACACAATGTGCCTTTCGAGGACTTGAAGGCTTTAGGAGCATTGACCGTTCCTAGGGGTGAATTTTGGGGATGGCATCCGAAAGGAAAACGACTGCATGAAGAACTGCAAATTGTTAAAGGGATTGCTAGTGCGGCACACATTTATAATCAGAAATATGTGGAAGCAGAATCATTTACGAGTCTTTTGGTCTGGCAGGAGGGACTTGCGAAACTTAAGCCATTGGCAGATCGGGCATTTTGTGAAGGATTAAATCGAATCGTCTATCATACCTATCCACATACACCGCCTGAAGGAGGTTCACCTGGTTGGGTATATAATTTTGGTACGTTGATGTACCCACACCGTGCCTGGTGGCCATTGTCCGGAGCATTCCATAAATATTTGGGGCGGACTAGTTATCTTTTGCAGCAAGGAAATTTTGTAGGAGATGTCGCCTATTATTATGGAGATAAAGCACCAAATTTTGTATTAAAAAAAGAGATAGAACCTTCGCTAGGCTTTGGTTATGACTATGATAAAATTAATTCGGAGGTCATTTTGAATCGACTAACGGTAGTAGATGGGAAGTTTGTTTTGCCGCATGGGCAAACCTACGAAGTGTTAGTGCTGCCCGATGAAGAAGCAATGAAACCAGAGGTGTTGATGAAACTAGAGACATTGGTAAAAGCAGGGGGAATTGTAATTGGTAAAAAACCAAGCAAATCTTATCGTTTACGTAATTATCAAAACAGGGATATGCAAGTAAAGGAATTGGCGGATAAATTATGGGGCGACTGTGATGGCGTCAATGTAAAAGAACATCAGTATGGCGAAGGAAAAATTGTTTGGGGAAGAACTATAAGGGAGGTATTATTTGAAAAAGCTATTATGCCTGATTTTTCTTTTATATCATTCAATAATAGTGTTGATTCAGTAGATTTTATCCATCGCACAACGGAAAATGAAGAAATTTACTTTGTTAGGAACTGTGAAAAGAGGGCGATAAATATTGATGCCCTATTTAGAGTGTTTGGTAAACAGCCTGAAATATGGAATCAGGAAACAGGAGAAACTACGAAGCAATTAATATTTAATAGTACCGAGGATGGTGTTAACCTACCACTTCACTTAGCGGCGGAGGGAAGCATATTTGTGGTTTTTAGAAATACTAATACACAACAATCCATTGCTGCCATTCAAAATGATGAAATGGATGTTATTCCTGAAGTTGGTGAAAATAGTTTGATTGTTTTTGAATCTGGACAATATGTATTGACACATTCTGATGGACAAGAAACCACTGTTGACGTTCCTGAAATTCCTGAGGTTATCCAAATTCAAGGTGCTTGGGATGTTAGATTTCCTAGAGAATGGGTGAAAAATCCGATTACAGCGTTTTCTTCGCTTATTTCTTGGACTGCATCGAAAGATGAAGACATTCGGTATTTTTCGGGCATAGCATCCTATAGAAAACAATTTACTTTGGAAAAAATTAAAGAGGGACAACATGTGTTTTTGGATTTGGGAACAGTCAAAGAAGTAGCAGAAGTCTATGTAAACGGAAAAAAACTAGGAGTGAAATGGCATGCGCCCTATCGATATGATATTACGGAACAAGTACAAGCGGGGAATAATTTCCTGACAGTAGAGGTGGCAAATATATTAGCCAATCGTTTGACAGGAGATGCTAAAAAAGAAGAAAAATATAAGCGAACACATTCAAATGTGGTGAAGGGAAAGCATGCATGGGATACACCTTTCCAAAAGTTACCCTTACACGAATCTGGTTTGTTAGGCCCTGTTACTATCACGTTTGGACAGGAATTAATTACTAAATAAGAAGGGAAAAAACGGATGAAATACAAATTTCCAAAAGATTTTATTTGGGGTACTGCCACCTCATCTTATCAAATAGAAGGGGCATGGTTGGAAGGTGGCAAGGGCTTGTCTATCTGGGATGTGTTCAGTCACACGTCTGGCAAAATATACCAAGGACACACAGGAGATGTGGCATGTGATCATTATCATCGGTTTAAAGAGGATGTGGCACTCATGCAAAAAATGGGACTTAAAACTTATCGATTTTCCATTGCTTGGGCACGGATTTTACCAGATGGAAAAGGTAAAGTAAATCAAGAAGGAATTGATTTTTATTCCGAATTGATAGATACCCTATTAGCCCATGACATCACTCCTTGGATTGCGTTGTACCATTGGGATTTGCCGGTGGCATTGCAATTGGAAGACGATGGTTGGTTGAACCCAAATATCACGGCGTACTTTGCAAAATACGCCGATATCTGTTTTGAAAATTTCGGAGACCGGGTTAAGAGCTGGATGACTTTTAATGAACCCTGGGTTGCTTCCGTTTTAGGATATGGTTTAGGGGCTTTTGCGCCGGGACGTACCTCAAATAGCGAACCCTATTCGGCGGCACATCATATGTTGCTAGCACATGCAAAAGCGGTAGAGGTGTATAGAAAAAAATATCAAATCAAGCAAAAAGGAGAGATAGGCATCACTAATAACTGTGATTGGCGTGAACCACTCACTGATAGTCCTGCTGATAAGGCTGCTGCTGAACGAGCCTTGGAATTTTTCTTGGGCTGGTTTGCAAATCCTATTTTCAAAGGGGATTACCCAGAAGTAATGCGTGAAAGGCTAGGAGATAGGCTGCCGCAGTTTACCGAAGAAGAAAAGAAACTGGTAGTAGGTTCGGCAGATTTTTTTGGACTGAACCATTATACCACCATGTATGCCGATGCATCGGATGGGACAAAAAACAAACTGAGTGCCGAAGCCAATGGCGGATTATTGGAAGATCAAGGACTGAACTTGACGGCTGATAAGTCTTGGGAGAAAACAGCAATGGGCTGGGCGATTGTTCCATGGGGACTTAGAAAATTATTAGCGTGGATAGATGAGAAATATGACCACCCAAAAATTTACATTACAGAAAATGGGTGTGCTTTTGATGATAAAAAAGTGAACGGTACTGTAAATGATGTACCGCGGATAGCATTTTACGACAGCTACATTAAGGAATGCCACAATGCTATTTCGCAAGGCGTAAACGTCAAAGCATATTTTGCATGGTCGTTTATGGATAATTATGAATGGGCTTCGGGGTATGAGAAAAGATTCGGATTACACTATGTAGATTTTGAAACGCTGGAAAGAACACCGAAGGCATCTGCAAAATGGTTTGAAAAACTTATTGCGGATAATGGATTGGAGTAGGACGGATTTTTTAACTTGTTGCAAATTCAAACTATTGCATAAAATAACTGCTGGCACTCGTTCAATGTCATTAAGCTAAGTATATAAATTCCCAAAGCTCCTTGGTTTGTGTCCCCCCATCGTTCTCGTTTGAGCGCAAGTGGTAACGAGGATGTGGTGAGCCTAGCCCCACTAGCGCAAGTTCAATGTCGTTAAGTTAAGCCCAGCGCCTAGACCAATCCCGATATTCTCATGGTTTAAGCAAGCGAATCAGTATAAAAAATTTCATAC
>CAYRIF010000242.1:0-5995 GCA_964424205.1 uncultured Roseivirgaceae bacterium
CGCTGCATACTCCTTGAAATTTTCAGCCGCTTGGGAAATAGCACCATTCTAGGATTAGGGCTATACCATACGATGGGTTCACCCTCGTTGTACCAAGGAAAAATACCACTTTGATATGCCAACATCAGCCTTTCGGGACTTAAATCACCGCCCATGGCAAGCACTCCATCTTCTGTGGCATTTTCTACCGGGGGGAATTTTGGAAGGTTCGCAGGGAAGTTCATTTTACTGCTGCCTAATTAATTGGAGAAAATATTTCCTTTGACAAAAAATATACCCTACTCACAATATATCCTGCGATTAATCCCACAATCATCCCAACAAAAATATCGCCTGGATAGTGTACGCCTAAATATATTCTGCTGTAAGAGACGACAGTAGCCCATAAAAATAGCCATTTTATCCATTTGAAATCTTTTTTCATGGTCGTCCATAAAATCATAGCTAAACCAAAAGTACTTGCGGCATGAGAGGAGGCAAACCCATAAACTCCACCTTTGTAGCCATTGATTTGATGGATAAGTCCCTCTAGCTCAGGATTGTGCGAAGGGCGCAATCGTGCAAAAAATGGTTTCATAAACCCTGCCGTAAATCGGTCGGTGATAAAGAAAGTCAGTCCTATCGCCAGTAAAATAGGAATAGACTGCCACTTGTATTTATAGATAATCACGGCAATCAGCACTACATACAAAGGTATCCATGCTAGTTTTCCTGAAATAAAATACATAATTGGGTCTAACCAATCAGCATGAAGCCCATTGAGAAATAGGAATAGGTCTTTGTCTAGTGATGCAATGGTTTCTAGCATGTTTGATATTTATTAGTATTATTAAAGTTAGTATAAAAATCCAAATAACCACAGTGGTATAATGTTGCCAACACCATACTCAATATTGTCTTTGACAACAAAGGAATTTTGAATATTCTGAATCTGCTTTTTAGTTTTGTTTTTGCCGCCAATTTCAAAAACATATTTTTCATTGATAAGGAAATCACTTTTTGGAGCAATATTGACTTGTTCGGTGGCTTTTACTTGATTAATGAAAAAAGTTTCTCGTACCGTGCCTACATTCCAGTTTTTGTTTGCTAGTGCTTGTAATAGATTTGTATTGTTTAAAAATATTTTTTCAGGTTTGGTTAATTTTCCAATGCCTTTGGTGTGTTTATTGAGTTGGTGTATTAACCTTGCGCTTTCCAATAGGTGTAGTGCTTTTACTAGGTTTCCTCTTGAAATATTAGTTTTTTCACTTAATTTCGAAATGTTGGGTGTAAAAGGAACACTTGTGGCTATGGCATACAGCAACTTTTTTATTTTGACCAACATTTTATAATTCAAATATTCAACCGCATTCAAGTCAACATCGATGATTAGATTTACCGTCTGTAGTAAGCGTTGTTGGTATGATTCTTTGTCTTCAATAAAGTAAGGATATGCGCCATATTGCGTGTATTTTTTGAAAAACTCAATTGGTTTTATTTTCTTATTAATTTCCGTGGCAATTTCTACGTGTTTTTTTAATATTTCATCCAAGGAATAGGTTGAAAGTTGAATTCCTTTTTCTAATACTATAAATTCTCTTAACGATAGTTCGTTGAGGGTGTAACTAATTGACCTTCTGCTAAGATCAGATTCTCCTGCGTAAATTTCTAAAATTGAGGAGGAAGTGAATACAACTTTTAGGTCAGGTAAATTATCATATATTAATTTTATTTCCCTGGACCAACTCGGGTATTTGTGAACTTCATCTAGGAATAAATATTTCCCACCGGATTTTGAAAAGTCATCTGCCAGTTCATACATTGTATTTTCTGCAAAAAACAATTCATCCATAGGAACATAGAGTGCACTTCCATCGGTAGGTAATTCTGTCGCTATATATTGTAATAAAAGTGTAGTTTTACCGCTCCCTCTTGCGCCTTTTATGGCAATGAGTCTATTATTCCAATTAATTTGAGTCAATAAATATCTTTTGAAACCTAAACTAACTCGACTTACTTTTGCTTGTGATCTTAATAGTAACTCTTCCATATTGTTATTTTACAATTATAGTAAAAAAGTGTTAAATAAAAATAACAAAATTAGCATATTATTGTTGTTTAGCAAGAACACTATTGAATATTTGATTGTATACGAAAAAAGCGCAACCCATTAAGGCAGCGCTTTCAAACGTATAATTTATGTTATTTATGCTAATTGTGCATCTAATTTTCCGATCAATACCGCTTTAGGCACCGCACCTACTTGTTTGTCTACAATCTCTCCATCCTTGAATACCAACAATGTTGGGATACTTCGGATGCCAAACTTTGCTGAAACGTTAGGGTTGCTGTCAACATCTACTTTAGCGATGACTGCTTTTCCTTCATATTCTCCTGCTAATTCTTCTACGATTGGTCCTATCATTCGACATGGCCCACACCATTCTGCCCAAAAATCAACTAGTATTGGTTTGTCTGAGGCTATTATTTCTTCAAAGTTTGCGTCTGTTATTTCTATTGGTTTTGCCATAATATTTTACTTAATGTATTTAAATTCAAAAACTAGATTACAAATATAGTGCTAAAGTACGAGCAACCTCAAATCCACCTTGTTTTTATTGGTTAATTGTAACATGGCTGACAAAAAGTCATCCTCCCTCTATCCCCTGATTTATTCAGGGGTCTTCCAATCGCGTAGAATTTAGGAGATACAGCAATTCCTGTCTGCTGACAAGATAGGAATGCGGTAATAAGCAATGTTCTTATTTTTGTGCCTTAGCCGGTTATTTTATACTAAAAGAAATATTTTCTACTTGCTCCAGTGCGGCAATCATCTCATTATCAGGATTCACCTGAAATTTCCGAGATTGAAGTTCTACGGTTATATTTTTTTCTCTATCAATGAGGTTAATATTCATCGTACACGTTCCTTTGTATTCGTTGCCAATTTTTGCTAATTGCTCCACCAGTTGCGGGGTGACATTTTTTGTGTCTACATTGATGAGTATTTTGTCAGTCATCTTTTCACGGATGTCTGAAAGTAAATCAATGCTATTGATTTTAAACTCCAATTCTCCGCCATTCCACCTTGGTGCTACGATTCCTCTCAAGTAGATAAACCAATCTTTTACCATATACTCCTTAAACTTGATGTAGTTGTCCGAGAAAAGAAAAATAGTATAAGCATCTGTATAATCCTCAATGGTAAAAGTGCCAAAAGGCTTCCCGTTTTTTGTGAACCTATGTGCCACTTCTGTGATGCTTCCTGCAATTCTAATATCCTTATGCTGGAGGCTCGGCAGGTCTTTTAATTGGTTGATTTGCGTATTGCAGAAATTATTAATCTCTAATTTGAACTGATCCAATGGATGACCAGAGATATAAAAACCCACCACTTCTTTTTCTATTTTCAGTTTTTCTAACTCGCCATAAGGTTCTATATTTTCTACTTTTGGTCTGGGGATGTCAACGTCATTTCCTCCTCCAAATAATGATTGCTGCGCTGATTCTTTTTCAGCCTGTAATCTGTTGGCATACTTGATTGCTTTTTCAATCAGCGTTGCTTCATTATTTTCAGCATGTAAATATTGCCTTCTGTTATACTCTTTAAAACAGTCAAAAGCGCCAGCCATTGCCAGGCTCTCAAAGGTTTTTTTATTGACAGATTTTGAACTCAAGCGTTCTGCAAAATCGAATAAATTTTTGTAATCCCCATGTGCATCTCTTTCTTCTATGAGTCGTTCCACCGCTGCTTCTCCTGATCCTTTGATAGCACCTAAGCCAAAGCGAATTTCTCCTTCTTTATTCACTTCAAAATTAATGCCTGATTCATTCACATCAGGCCCTAACACATTGATATTCTGTTTTTTACATTCATCAATCAGCTCGGTTACTTTGCTGATATTATTTTGATTATGGGTCAATACAGAAGCCATATACGCTGCAGGGTAGTTGGCTTTGAGGTAGCCAGTTTGGTATGCAACAATTGAGTAACAAGTGGAGTGTGATTTATTGAAAGCATAGGCGGCAAACGCTTCCCAATCTTTCCATATTTTTTCTGCAATTTCAACGGGATGTCCGTTTGATTTGCAACCCTCTAAAAATAGTGGTTTTAGTTTTTCCAGTAAGGCAAAAATCTTTTTACCCATTGCCTTACGCAGCACATCGGCATCACCTTTAGAAAAGCCTGCTAGCTTTTGAGACAGTCGCATTACTTGCTCCTGATAGACAGTGATGCCATAGGTTTCGGCTAAATATTCTTCCATTTCTGGAAGGTCATATTTGATTTCTTCTTTGCCTGTTTTTCGAGCAATGAAATTTGGAATATATTCCATCGGCCCAGGACGATAGAGTGCATTCATGGCAATTAAATCCGCTAACTTATCCGGTTTTAGTCCACGGAGGTGCTTCTGCATTCCTTCCGATTCAAATTGGAATGTACCACCTGTTGCTCCTTTTTGGTATAGCTGATAGGTTTTTTCATCGTCCAAGGGAATGGTATCAATGTCAATGACTACTCCATGACCTTTCTCGATATATTTGACAGCGGTTTTGATAATGCTCAAGGTCTTTAAGCCTAGGAAATCCATTTTCAACATACCAGCATTTTCCACCACACTATTGTCGAATTGTGTGATGAGCATGTCAGAATCTTTTTGCGTAGAGACAGGCACAAAATTGGTGATGTCATCGGGCGTAATGATGACACCACAGGCATGAGTACCAGTATTTCTGACAGATCCTTCTAATACAATGGCTTGGTTGAGCACTTGTGATTTTAGATTGTTTTCACTTTTTCTTATTTTATCTAAATCGGGCACTTCTTTGAACGCTTTGGCAAGGGTGGTGCCAGGTCGTTCAGGCACTAGTTTTGCCACTTCGTTGGTTTCCGAGAGCGACAATTCCATCACCCTGCCTGCATCACGAATAGATGATTTAGCGGCCATTGTACCGTAAGTAATGATTTGTGCTACTTGATTTTGTCCGTATTTTTCTATCACATAATCTATGACTTTATCACGTCCTTCATCGTCAAAATCAATGTCAATATCAGGTAGTGAAACCCTGTCTGGATTTAGAAACCGCTCAAAAAGTAAATCATAGGCGATAGGATCAACATTTGTGATGCCAGTGCAATAGGCAACGGCTGAACCCGCGGCAGACCCCCTTCCTGGGCCAACTGCAACACCCATTTCTCTTGCCTTGGTAGTAAAATCTTGTACAATCAAAAAGTAGCCTGGGTAGCCTGTTTTCTTGATAGTTTCTAACTCGAAATCTAACCGCTCTTTTATTTCATCAGTGATTTCGTCATAGCGTTTTTTAGCACCAACATAGGTAATATGCCTGAGGTAATCATCTTCAGTTTCAAATGCTGCAGGAATATCATATTTGGGAAGTAGTACATCTCTTTTTAATTCATAGGTTTCAACCTTATCAATCAATTCGCTGATGTTTTCAATTGCCTGCGGAACGTCTTTGAAAATTGCTTTCATTTCCTCCGGGCTTTTGAAATAATACTCGTTGTTGGGGAAACCATAACGAAATCCCCTTCCTCTGCCAATGGGTGTTGATTTGAACTCTCCTTCTTTTACGCATAGCAATACGTCATGTGCATTGGACTCCTCTTTATTTAAATAGTAAGTTTCATTGGCTGCAATTACTTTGACCTTATGTTTTTCTGAAAGTTCAAGCAGCACTTCATTGAGTCTAACCTCCTCAGGAAGCCCATGGTTATTAAGTTCCAAGTAAAAATCATCGCCAAAAATATCCATCCACCATTGCAAGGTATCTTCTGCTTGGTGCTCGCCAATGTTTAGGACCAAATTTGGAATTTCACCTCCTAGTCCACCGGACAAGGCAATCAACCCTTCGGAATATTGCTCAATTAGTGCCTTGTCAATTCTTGGGTAAAGCCCATAGAGTCCTTCTGTATACCCTAGTGAACTTAACTTTACTAAATTATGATACCCTGTTTTATTTTTTGCAATTAAAATTTGTTTAAACCGCTTGTCAGGAT
>CAYRIF010000243.1:0-5994 GCA_964424205.1 uncultured Roseivirgaceae bacterium
AAATAAACGGTAAATCCTTCATTCAACCAAAAATCATCCCATGTGTCGTTGGTAACTAAATTTCCAGACCATGAATGTGCTAATTCATGCGCAATAAGTGATGTTAGAGAGCGATCGCCAGCAAGAATAGTTGGGGTAGCAAATGTTAACCGAGGGTTCTCCATACCGCCAAAAGGAAAGCTAGGCGGTAGAACGATGATGTCATACCGTCCCCATTGATATGGACCGTAAAGTGATTCTGCTGTGGCAACCATATTTTCTAGATCGCCAAATTCATAAGCGGCTTTGCTCACCACATTAGGTTCTGCGTAAACTCCCGTCCTGTCACCCAGGGGCATGAAAGAAATATCGCCGACAGCTAATGCCAATAAATATGCGGGAATGGGTTGCGTCATCTCAAATTCATAGATGCCATTGATGTTCTTTTTTGTCGGGTTTTTGGCACTCATCAGCGCCATTAAGCCCTTGGGCACTTTTACTTTGGCATTATAAGTAAATCTTATACCAGGAGAATCTTGAATAGGAATCCAGCTTCTAGCCAAAATAGCTTCAGATTGTGTTAACAAAAAAGGGTGTTTTTTGCCTGCAGTCTGAATCGGATTTAGCCATTGTAAAGCTTCAGCATCTGGAGAAGTAGCATAAACAATATGTACTGTTTTGGTTTCTGGTGAAATATTAATGGTGAGGGCACTTCCCATATATTTATCGACATCACTAAGTGCATAGGTCACTTCTTCATTGCTATTGTCAAGTGTAATTTTCCTAATGTTTAGCCCTTTGGTATCTAAAACAATTTTAGTAGCAACTCCCCAGGTTTCTATTGACAAAGAGGCAAGTGCATTGATTGTTTTATTGTCAAAGTCAATAGTTGCATCCCAATCTAGGTGGGTGACAACAGCCTCTTGCGGCTTTGCATAACTATGTGGGTCATTTTCAAACATATTTGTTTCTGGCTTGGTAATATTGGTTTTTTCTTCTTGGGATTTTTTACTGTTGCAAGAGAGCAAAAGCAACTGAAGGAGAAGAAAAAATGCAATATAGTAGTGTTTTTTTAGCATCGTATTCAAAGAGTTTAAAGTCAGTGTTGATATTATTGTGAATTTATGCAAATTATGGGTTGATTTAAAATTTATGATAGATTAAATCAATCTTCTAGCCCAATGAAAAGTGCATTGTCCTCAATCTTTAATGCATATTGTTTTAAATCTACACTTCTGTGATTACATTCAATACCAGATTCAAGGTTATAACGGTAGGCATGCCATGGACAAACAATTTCGTTCAAGTAATTGACCTTTCCCTTATGTAATGATGCAGCAAGGTGGGGGCAGGTATTGTCCACAGCAAAAAAACCTGCCTGCGTATGCGCCAGACATATTTTTTTATTTTTTATCAATAGTAACTGTAGGCTGTTAAGTGAAACTACCTGCTTTGCCTTATCAACACTATCGAAAACCTTGTACCATTTCATGAATATAATGTTTTTTTATAAGCCGAAAATCAGATAAAATAGTAGGCGTATAAAATTTAACTATAGATTTTGCGTTACCAATTTAATTGATTTGCCAAAACAAACAAAACCAACATGTTTAAACCACCACCGAAAGGACAATATTCTTTGTCTAATTTTATAAAAATCCTATGTATAATTTTGATGATATTAATGTTCCCTTCAGATGGGATAGCACAAGAATTTTATAAAAAAACGGGATTAGTAAAAGGAAAAGGGAATTATAACGGAATGAGAAAAAAGAAGATGGGTAGTGCAAATGACCCTTCTCTTTCCTCGGGGGGCGGTGGAAATACCAAATGGGCTTTTGGGCTAAAGGGAGGTGTAAATTTTACAAAAATATTTACAGGTAATCAATATTCTGTGTTTAGCTATACCAAATCTGTTGAAAATGGAAGAGAGGAAAAGCAATACCTGGCACTAGCAGATAATAAAGGGTTTCATGTAACTTTTATAGCAAAATATAGGGTGCTTGGCAATCTTCAAATAGTAGTGCAGCCTACTTTTTCTACGTATAAGTATGCGTACGAAAATGATTTTGCTTGGTTTGATTTTGACAATACTACGAATAGTCTTGACCTGACCTACACACACACACAGTCGCTCAACTATGTAGCGTTGCCCATACTTATTCGTCATGATATTCTGGATATACCGATACGACCATTTGTACAAGTTGGGGGATTTTATGGAAGACTCTTAAGCGCCTCAAAAGAAGTGAAACTAGTGGGAACGGATTTTTCGGCTGGGGCTACAGATAAAGCCGATATTAGTACCAAGTCGATAGGAGTGGACGATTTATACGCGACATCGAATTATGGAATGATTGCTGGGGGTGGAATAAGTTATAGGATGGGTGCAGCAAGCGTAGAGTTGGGTGTAGACTATAAGTTTGGGATGAATGATATTGTTAATAAGTCAAACAGGTTTAAAGAGCGCAGTATTATCTCGGGCAGTTATGATATTTTGGATGATACTAAGTTGAGTAATTTTTTAGTTTCTGTAGGGTTTGTTTTTGGATTTTAAGTTGAAAATGATGATAAATAGCAATAATAATCGAAGCATATTTTATTTTTCAGTAATACTAGTAATTGGATTTGTTTCTTGTAATAGCTCAGAAAACGAGGTCGACCTCGCTAATAATTTTGTAAAAATTTATAACAATGAAGACTTTAAAATAAGCTATCAGCCTTTGGATATTAAGCAGACTAAGGATGGAGGGTATATAATTTTGGGAATTGAAGGCGCAAACAATACCTATATTTCTAGGGTAACAGCGGTCGGAGAATTCCTGTCAGATACTGTGATTTCATCGCCCTATACAAACCCACTCTCAGCGCTTATAGAAATTAATGGTGCCTACCATTTTTTTAGTATGGATGATGTGACTTTAGGGCTACACCTATTAAAGGTAAGTTTGTCTGATTCAAGCCAAACACCAGAGGTGGTAAAATCGTTTCCTGAAATTATTTACCCGTTACATGCCTCACAAACTCCGGATGGAGGCTTTATAGTTCAGAGTTACAATCGGGATGATAAAACTACTGTGTTGACAAAGCTGAGTGCGGGTTTCACCCAGGAATGGCAAGAAGAATATGAAGTGTTGGAAGATGTTGAGGAAAAAATTATCGCCAAATTTGCGGGAACAGGCGGGCGAACCATGCCTTATTTTACGGGGTCAACCAATGATGGGAACACTTATTTTTTCAATGGGTACTTCAATTTCAATTTTTCTATGGTGTTTGTTAATGGCGCTACTGGAGAAATGACAGGTGTGTTGAATGGTTTGAGAGAAGAAACGGGGGTGAGTGCAGCAGCTCATTTAGGAGACGGTAATTATGCGCTTGCACGATATAGTTTCGATGATAATTTTATTTCTCCGAAAGGGGAGGTGGTGCCACAGGAGGCAAAGTTTAGTGGCGAAATTGAAGACAATAAATTTGCCGAGATTGAAGCGCACGCTGTTGTAAAAATAGAGAGGGTGGTGATTAATGGAAAGAATATTGTCGTGTTTGGGACGCACACCAAAAGCAAGCAAATCGTTTTATACCTTTATGATGAAACTGACGGCGCATTGTTAGGGGTGAAATATTTTGGAGATATAAACCCTTACGAATTTGGTGGTTTTAGCCTTACTGCAGATGGTGGCTTAGTATTGTTGGGTAGAACATTTGTGGCAGGGCGTTTTCCACGCATGGTGGTTTTCAAGGTATCTCAGGAAACGCTGAATGCTTTGGTAGAATAGATTTCCTGGTGTGCGATTTTTTGGAAGTATAATTTTTCTAATAAGGATAAATTCTCCCTTCCTTTTTTTGAATAATATTACACCGGATTAATACGGCGGTAAGCATTATTTTATTATCCTATTTTATTATCTATTGTAGAATAATCAGCTAATGCAAGGATAATTCGATACTAAATTTGAAAAATCACTGTGCTAAATGGATGTAAGGTTTTGTAAAAAAACCATTTTTTATTTTTCCTCGGGAAACAGATATTAGACAAAATAAAGATTTAGTGAAAATCTCAAAAAGTTTTCCACAATTTCAGAAAGTTTTCCACAATAACATTGTCTTAACATACAACTAACTAGCAATCAGCGAGTTAACCAATTTTCATAAATACTATTTTTGTGGACAACTTGCTCATTTTGAACCCTTTAGAGAATAATCATAGATTTTGATATAAATAGTCGCTTCATTCTCTCTGAGGATAGAAAAAATAAGATAAGAAAAATGGTATTATCAATGTATGGTTTGAATATTTCTAAAAATTACTTCCAAGCTATATTACTTCTTATTAAAAGTTTAGTGTATTTTTATCCGAATATTAATGTAGATAGATGAAAGCAGTCATACCCGTAGCAGGAATAGGAAGTAGGTTAAGACCACACACACACACACAGCCCAAGGCACTGGTGCCAGTAGCAGGGAAGCCCATTTTAGCCCATATTGTTGACCCGCTTATTGCTGCAGGAATTAAAGATTTTGTATTCATTATCGGATACATGGGCAGTAAAATTGAAGAATATATTCACAGTACGTACAAGAAAAAAAACCTAAAATTTGACTTTGTAGTGCAAGAGCCAAGAGAAGGAATTGCGCATGCTCTTTGGTTGGTCAAAAATCATATCAAAGATGAAAAGGAGATATTAATTACTTTGGGAGATGTGATTATTGACATAGATTTAAAAAAAATATTAGTTTCGAAAAATTCTATTTTGGGAATCAAAAAAGTAGAGACGCCAGGAAATTTTGGAATAGCAGAATTAGACGAGGACGGCAATATTATGAAGTTGGTAGAAAAGCCTAAAATACCGAAGTCTAATCTTGCACTAATTGGAATTTATAAAATAACAAACCCTAAATTATTGGTCTCCGCCATCAGTTATATTATTAAAAATAACATTAAAACAATTGGGGAGTATCAGCTAACGGATGCACTAATGCGAATGATTGAAAAAGGAGAAAAAATCTCTACACTTATGGTAGATAATTGGTTTGACTGTGGGAGGAAAGAATCATTGCTTGAGGCCAATGCAATTTTAATGAGTAGAGATAGTTTTAAAAGTTCGAAGAACATATACCACAAAACGATTATTGTGGAGCCTGTGAGTATTGGGAAAAACTGTAATATCAGCAACTCCATTATAGGGCCTTATGTGGCACTGGGTGATAATGCTACGGTTTCCTATTCAATTGTAAAAAATACCATTATCGGTTCGTATAGCGAATTGCAAAGTGCCGTGCTACACAGTTCGGTAATTGGTAGTGATACATCGCTCCGAGGCTTAAGCCATAGCTTGAACATTGGTGATAATACTGATATTAAGTTCAGTGGCTAATGTTGGGTTTTCAAAATAGAATTACTAAACTTTTCGGAATTGAATATCCAATTATTCAAGGAGGAATGATTTGGTGTAGTGGTTGGGAATTGGCATCTGCAGTGAGTAACGCAGGCGGATTGGGGTTAATTGGCGCTGGTTCTATGCACCCTGAAATATTGCAGGAGCATATCCAAAAATGCAAAAAAGCAACATTAAAACCTTTTGGTGTAAACGTACCCTTATTGTATCCTGAGATTGATAAAATCATGGATATAATTTTGGAAGAGCAAGTAAAAATTGTGTTTACGTCTGCAGGAAATCCGAAAACTTGGACTTCTATTTTAAAATCGAAGGGTGTAACAGTAGTGCATGTTGTCTCAAGCAAGAAGTTTGCAATAAAAAGTGCAGAAGCAGGAGTGGAGGCGGTTGTTGCGGAAGGGTTTGAAGCGGGAGGGCATAATGGCAGAGATGAAACCACCACTTTTTGTTTGATTCCTGATGTAAGTGATGCACTTGATATTCCGGTGATTGCAGCAGGAGGCATCGGGTCTGGCAGAACAATGCTCGCTGCCATGGTATTGGGCGCAGAAGGAGTTCAGATAGGCAGTCGCTTTGTAGCAAGTGAGGAATCATCGGCACATGTTAATTTCAAAAAAGA
>CAYRIF010000244.1:0-5931 GCA_964424205.1 uncultured Roseivirgaceae bacterium
GTTGATGTCCCCATTATGATTTACCCCTGCTTCTGCTATAATCAATGTTCTACCCATCACCTAATCTTTCTAATAGGATTTCCAATATAAATTCCTGCGTCTTTGAGGTTTTTATTGACCACTGAGTTTATTCCGACGAATACATTATCTACGGTAGCGATGCCATTTACAAAGGTACTATTAGAACCTATAAAACATTCATTGCCCACACTCACATTTCCATTTAAAATACTTGCTGTGGATACATGGCTATGGTTGCCTACATGGGTGTCATGCTCTATCAATACTTTGGTATTGATGATGCAATTGTTTCCTATGGTAACATCAGCATTGATCATTGCTTGATGCATAATAATTGTTCCTGCCCCAATGCTTGCATGTTTTGATACATGTGCTGTGGAGGCAATGATAGCAGGCAATTCAAAATTCAATGCTTTGATTTTTTCAAAAAGTTTAATTCTAATAGCAGCAGACTTAATCTGCCCAACAGTAACCAGTGCAATGTCATGGTTTTTTCTAATTTCTTCTAAATCTTCATCACTTCCAATAATAGGATACCCTAATATTCTTTCGCCTACTTTTTCTGCAGTGTCTATGATTCCTGCAATCTCATATTGGTGGGTAGATTCTATTACTTCAATGCACGATTTGCAATGACCGCCGCCGCCTATCAATATGATTTTATTTTTACTCATTTTAACCGCACACTACTTGGTATATTAACTACGCTATTTTCTAACCATTCTGCATTGGACAAATCACTTTTTGGACTGTCCTTAAACATTTCTAATTTGTTCATCAAGCCCCAAATGGGTCGAGTCATCACACCCTTTGCATTGGTATACTCCAGGAATTCATCCCTTTGCGCTTTGTCTTTTAGTAAAATAGCATTTAACCAATAGTTGGCATGTGCTTCACTCACCTCTCTAATTAGTTCAATTTCGCTATTTTTTTTATAAAAATCAAAGTATAGATCAGAAAGTGCCCTTTTATTTTGGACATAGTTATCTAATTGCTCCAGCTGTGCACAGGCCATGGCGGCATTCAGATTTGGCATTCTATAGTTATAGCCTATGGCATCGTGTTTGTATTCCCATTGATGTGGGATTTTTGCTTGGGTTGTTAAGTGTTTTGCTTTTTTTGCCAAATTTTCATCATCGGTAACAATTGCACCACCACCACCACACGTAATGGTTTTGTTCCCATTAAAACTGAAAGTGCCTATCAGCCCAAAAGTTCCGGTATGCCTGCCTTTATACGAACTGCCTATCGATTCGGCAGCATCTTCCACCACAGGAATGTGGTATTCATTGCAAACCTCTACTAGCTCATCGATATACATCGGTAAACCAAAGGTATGCATGGGCACGCAGGCGCCAATTTTTTTATTGGTAGTTTTGTTATAGCAAACGCCATTTTTAATTACTGCTATTTTTTCCAAATATTTCTTGAGTAAGGAGGGAGATAGCCCTAGCGTTTCTTTGTCTACATCAACAAAATGTGGTATGGCATTGCAATAACTAATAGCATTGGCGGTAGCAACAAAAGTCAACGATTGTGTTAAAACTTCGTCGCCTGGCTGAACACCTGCTAGTAATAGTGACAGGTGAATGGCATTTGTTCCGTTGACCAGGGCAATGGCATACTTGGCGCCTGTTATGTTACACATCATTTCTTCAAACCTGTTCACATATTCTCCTACCGAAGAAACAAAGGTAGAATCGATGGCATCTAAGACATACTTTCGCTCATTGCCAATGAAAAGAGGCTCATGTAAAGGAATGAATTTCTCTTTTTCCTCAAACGTTTTTCTTATGAAATCTACAGTGTCTTGGTACATGAAGTGTTGCTAATTACTTGTAATGTGCAAAATATATTTTGCTTATACATTATAAATTCCTGCTTTATATTGTCTTAAATTGTTCTTGTCACTAAACCAATCGATTGTTTTTTGTAACCCTTGTTTTAGGGTATGTGCTACTTTCCAATCGGTATGCTTTAATATTTTGGTATTGTCACCGTATAATCTAAATACTTCTGATTTTTTGGGTCTGATTCTATTCTTATCTTGGATTATTTTTGCTTTAGGGTTTATCAAGGCTATTAAAGTATCCGCCATTTCTTGCATGGCAATTTCTGAGTTGGTAGCAATATTACACTCGTGTCCAATCAAGCTGTCTGAGTTTGCAATGGCTACAAAACCCTTGGCGGTATCTTTCACAAAAAGCAAATCCCTAGTGGGGGTCAAATCTCCAAGCTTAATTTCGTCAAAACCATTCAGCAATTGTGTGATGATGGTCGGAATGATAGCCCTAGCAGATTGCCTTGGACCATAGGTATTGAAGGGTCGTACAATGGTGATAGGCATGTCAAATGATCGATAAAACGAATCTGCCATGCAGTCTGCGCCGATTTTAGAAGCTGAGTAGGGAGATTGCGGTTGCTTGGGATGTTTTTCGTCTATCGGGATGTATTGAGCCGTACCATATATTTCGGAAGTAGAGGTTACCAATACTCTTTCAATATTCAAATCCCTTGCCGCCTGAATGATATTTAGCGTCCCTTTTACATTGGTATCTACGTAACTATCTGGTGAGTGGTATGAATAGGGGATGGCAATGAGTGCGGCAAGGTGATAGACAATGTCACACCCTTTCATAGCAGTTCTTACGCCGTTTGGGTCTCTGATATCTCCTGTAAAGACCTCTATTTGGTCTAATTCTTCTTTGGAAAAAGTATCTAACCAGCCCCAAGTATTAAAGGAGTTATAATAACAAAATGCCTTAACATTATACCCCTGATCGAGTAATTCCTCCACCAAATGACTACCAATAAACCCATCGGCTCCGGTGACTAGTACTTTTTTATTTTTTTGCGCCATAGAAAAACTTTTACTGGCGTAAATTTATACAATTAGAATCAATCAAACAGAATTCTGTCGTATTTATATGATGTGGGATAAGAATAGTAGCCGATTGCAGCATTTGCGGTTTTTAAATTACAAACAAATTTTATGCGAGCTACAATACACCCATTTCCTATACCATCTCGGCAATTATTTTATACATGACTAGCGCCAGTGTTTTTAAATTCATTCAATTCGTAATTTGTACTTCGTCCTCCTGATTCTTCTTGTTTCAATATTCCTTTTTCGATCAAATCTTTTATGTCTCGTAATGCTGTGTCAGAGGAACACTTTGTTATTTTAGCCCATTTTGATGATTTAAGCTTACCTTTAAAGCCATCAAAAAGTTTATTAAGCATCAAGCGTTGACGACTATTCAATACTGAATCTTTGTGTTTGTCCCAAAAATCAGCTTTATAGAGGGCTTTATCCATTGTTTCTTCTGTATTTTTCAAAGCTCGGTACAAACAGTTGAGAAACCAATATAACCACTCTGTTATATCACCATCATTATGCTGAACTTTTTGCAATACTGCATAATATACTTTCCGTTCTAATGATATCTGACTCGATAAACTGTAAAAACGTTGGGAACTGCCATCGGAATGTGCGAGTAATAAATCGGAAAGAGCTCGGGCAATACGACCATTTCCATCGTCAAAAGGATGAATAATAATAAACCAAAAATGTGCAATTGCCGATTTAATTACAGGATCCAATTTAGTATCACTATTAAACCAATTTAAAAACATATCCATTTCATCCTTTACTTTCTCTGGTGAAGGTGCTTGATAATGAATTTTCTCTTTCCCCATTGGACCAGAAACAACTTGCATTATCCCGTTGCGGTAACAGCCTGCATCAATTTTATGCACCCCACTTCTCCCTGTTGGGAAAAGAGCTGCGTGCCAACCAAATAAACGTTCATTGTCAAGAGTTTGTTGATAATTTTGTGTGGCGTCAAGCATCATCTCAACAACACCTTCAACATACCTGTCTGAATAAATCATTCCAGCATAGTCCAAACCCAATCTTCTGGCGATTGACGAACGCACTTGTTCATAATTGAGTATCTCACCTTCTATTTCTGATGATTTAAGCACGTCAAGTGTCAATGCGGAAAGCATAGTTTCCTCCTTTAAAGAAAATCCTAATGCATTAATTTGTCCAAAAACTTTTCCTTGCAAATGCCGTACTTTTCCTAATATTTCTTGAATTTCTTTTTCATTCCAAGTAAAATTAGGCCAACTACTATATTCATAAATGTATTTTACCATTTTCATTATGCTACAAATATATAAATTATTCTCCGCATATTTAAGGGGATTAACACAGATATTCTCCGCATACGTTGCTTTTTCACAGTGAGGCTGCCTTTTGAGGGAATCCAAAAAGGGGTTTAGGAACTATATTTTAACAAACAATCAGTTACGATAAAGCAAGTACAGAAACAACCAAACAAGACCCAATGCACCAACAGATATCAATGCCTCGTGCCTTTTTTCATCAATAAAGGATTAGCCAAATAGTGCATCAAGCTAATCTATAAAACCTTTCTTCAAAAATTCATCCAATGGATATACCATCACATTATTTTTTAACGGATAAGGCATTTTAACGGGAGCAATCACATAAGATTCGGAGGCATCTATGTCCTTTAGTGCAATCCAAAATCCTTTGGCTAGTGTAGGCACTGTTGAAGATTTTATTTCTATGGCGATAATTTTTTTTCCTTTTGTTAATACCAAATCTATTTCAACCCCTTTGGCTGTCCTGTAGTAAAAGGGTTGCCAATCACTGTATTTATTAATAATATTTTCAATAACGACGGCTTCCCATGAAGTGCCATATGTGGGATGCGCATAAAGCGCACTAAAACTATTGATACTAAGTAAAGTATGTAGAATGCCAGTATCACGTATGTATATTTTAGGAGATTTAATGAGTCTCTTTTTTATATTAATGTAAAAAGGAGGCAAAATTCTAAGCATAAATGTATGGTGTAATATATCCACATAATGTTTGATGGTAGGTTGACTTAGCCCCATTGCATTGGCTAGTTGCGCATAATTCAAAACATGACCATTGGTGTGGGCAAGCATCTTCCATAAGCGATTTAAAGGCTCAGGAGCAATGTTAAACCCAAACATTCTTATATCTCTTTCTAAAAATGTTTTTATATAATTTTCTAACCAAGTAAATGCCAGAGGGTTATTGCGTGCTAAAGTACTTCGTGGAAGCCCTCCCCTTAGCCAATAGGTTTCAAAATCAATGGTTTTAGAGATTTCATTGCGTAAAAATGGCGTTAGCTGGTAGTAAAATATTCTGCCTGCTAATGTCTCAGCACTTTGCCTCAATAATTCTGGTGAAGAGGATCCGAGAATTAAAAATTTAGCGGATGGATTGTTATCAACAAAACTTCTTATTTCTGAAAAAATATCAGGTAATAGTTGCACCTCATCTATGCAGATAACGTTAGCTTTATTTACTTGAAAAAACCGAATGGGTTCTTCTAATAATTGTTTGTCTGTTTTTGTTTCTAAATCAATGTAAGTGACATTTTTGTGATGCTTTAATATTTGTTTTGCCAACGTTGACTTACCAACCTGTCTGGCGCCTATAATAGCCGTTACAGGGATATCATAGAAGTATTCTTTGATGATATTATGTAGATTTCGCGCTATTAACATATTGCTAAGGTACAGATAAAGGGTGTAAATCCAAAATGAAACTTTAGATATACACCCTTTATTAATTTGTTAGCGTATCCAAAATGCGTCTGACGTCACTAAATCTTAATGAACAATCTATGCCGATAAAGGATATATAAAAACCGCCAGCTACTTTCTCTTTTTTGATACCTCAAATCTCACATTCCTTTTGCTTTCTGTGCATTAAATTTTTCGTTGAACTTAGCCCGGATTATTCAAGTGATTCGCTTGGTGTATATGCAATCCCGGTTGCTATCGGGAAAAAAATCGAAGATATATGGGCATATTTCGAGGGTTTTGCAACCTGCCTACCGG
>CAYRIF010000245.1:0-5846 GCA_964424205.1 uncultured Roseivirgaceae bacterium
GGTATTTGAAATATTTCACCAAGCCAGAAACCGGGTTACGGTTTACATGTACATTGACTGGCGACATAAAAATGGAAATCTGTTTTCTTTTATCCTTAAAATATTCCGATTCAACAGCATCTTCAATAACCACCACTTTACCATCCGCAGGAGCAAGCACGCACTTTTCATCACATGATACAGCTATTTTCGGGCTTCTAAAGAACTGTAGCACCACCAAAAACATGATGATACTTGACCCAATTATAATGTTAATCAGCCCTTGATTTTCTGGAAAATACCTAGCAGCTAGCACATTAGCCCCAAATAATACCAGCAATAGTATAAAGAGTATCTTACGCCCTTCTTTGTGAATTGTCATAAATTATTTTTTCATTCAACCTTGGGACTAATATCCACCACGCCATTTATATGTTTTAGAGACTTTGTCGATTGCAACAATGTATGCGGCGATTCTCAGAGAAACACTATATTTTTTGGCTGTTTTGAAAACATTATCAAAAGCATCTTTCATAATCCTATCAGACCGCCTGTTTACTCTTTCTTTGGTCCATTTATAGCCGAGTCTATTTTGTACCCACTCGAAGTATGATACCGTCACCCCACCTGCATTTGCCAAAATATCCGGTACTACAGTAATTCCTTTATCAAAAATAATAGCATCTGCTTTATATGACGTCGGTCCGTTAGCACCTTCTACTATTAATTTTGCTTTAATGTTCGGTGCGTTTTTCTCTGTGATTACATCTTCCATTGCCGCAGGGACAAGCACATCAGCATCTAACGTTAATAAGTCATCTCCTTTCATCGCTTCTGCTCCTGTATAGCCCTCTAGCGAACCATTATTATTATTTCTAAATTCCATGGCCTCGTCAATATTAATCCCATTTTCATTATAGTATGCGCCAGACAAATCGCTAATGGCTACCACTTTTACCCCTCTTTCTGCCAATAAAATAGCGGCAAAAGACCCTACATTGCCAAATCCTTGAATGGCGCATGTTGCGTGGTATGGATTGATTTTTAATTTTTCCATAGCCGCAAGGGTCGCAACCATTACACCGCGACCCGTTGCTTCAGTTCGTCCAAGCGAACCTCCAAGCACAATTGGTTTGCCCGTTACAACCGCATTTACCGTCATTCCTTGGACTTTAGAGTACTCATCCATCAGCCATGCCATTTCTCTAGGGCCAGTACCCATGTCGGGAGCTGGAATGTCTCTGTCTTGCCCAAAAATCTCCACCATTGCGGATGTGTATGCCCTGGTCAGCCTTTCCATTTCTCCTGCCGACATTGCTCGCGGGTTACACTTAATGCCACCTTTGGCGCCTCCATACGGAATATCAACGACCGCACACTTCCATGTCATCCATGCTGCAAGTGCTTTCACCTCATCAATATGGACACCCATGTCATATCTTATCCCTCCTTTTGAGGGGCCCAATATATTAGAGTGAATAACCCTAAAACCTTCAAATACCTGCACCGTACCGTCGTCCATTGTTACAGGCAATGAAACAATTACTTGTTTGGCTGGTGATTTTAGCACATTGTAAATTTCTTCGTCTAGTCCCAATGCATCCGAGGCAATTTTAAACCTCGACATCATTGACTCAAACGGATTTTCTTTATCCGTAATAGGAGCAGGTTCAATATATCCCATTGTTGTTTTTGTATTTTTTTACGCTTATTTAGGTTGCAATATCACTGTTTTTATTTAAAAACTAGGTAAATTACCTAATTTTAAATCTTGGGTTAAATGTAAATAAGATTTTAAATAATTTACCCATTAAAAATTACTTTTTCTTACATGTTGAGGTTTTATTGCGCTTACAACAACTTAAATAGAATAAGAATAAATGGAATGGAGATTAACAAGCCGTCAAACCGATCCAGAAATCCACCATGTCCAGGAATAATTGTGCCAGAGTCTTTTATTTGAATACTCCTTTTAAATAATGATTCGACCAAATCTCCATAATTACCTGCCACCACCACAATTGTTGCCATCAACAACCACTCTAGTTGCGAAATACTAGGGAAATAATAAGCCAACACTAACGCTACAATTACTGTTAAAACACCGCCGCCAATACTTCCTTCCCATGACTTTTTTGGAGAAACACGCTCAAATAATTTGGTTTTTCCAAATGCCGTTCCTGAAAAATATGCGCCTGTATCACTCGCCCAATGGAGAAAAATTATTCCAAAAATTATTGCAGGATTGTAGTCTCCTTTGCTAAATGCAATAATACTTAACAAAGCCATTGGTACCGCCACGTAAACAATGCCTAGTACGGTAAAGGCTATGCTTGAGAATGGTTTTCTGTCCCTTTCATCATATAGTTTTATCAGAAACATGGTAGCTATCACTGGAAAAAGGAGTAGGTAATACTTGCTTTCAAGTAACCCCTTTTGAACCAAAAATACCATTGTATAAATCGCCATTCCCAGGAAAGCCCCCCAGTATTTTAAAGGACGTACTTCTTCTTGCGCTACCAGTTTATAAAATTCTAGCATGGTGAAAATAGCAATGATAAAAAATACGGCAAAAAACGTCCACGCGCTAAAGAAAATACCCGAGACAATCAGCGTAGCCCCTATTACTCCCGCTAATACCCGTTGTTTTAAATCACTATATTTCTTCGAATTTGATGTCATTTTCTATCATGTTAATTGCTCTCAAAACATCCTCTCTTGCCACATGAACTTCACATCGTCCAAATACCAAATAAGAAGAGTCTTTTTTATTGATAACTACTGCCGTTATGCCTTTTTCCATGAGCACATCCTTTACTATTTCTGCCTGGTAGCGCTTGTCTGTATCAAATACTTTCTCCCAACCCTTCATTTTTCCCACTTTTTTTTGTGAAATACTGTTTGAATCCGTAAACCAACACCGCAAAGATAACCAATGACACCAAAGCATACAGGGAAGACGCTGATTCTTCGGTTTGTATATCCATGGAAATCATTCCCTTCTGATATAAATACATCATTATTACAGTAAAAGCATTGTTCACAAAATGTGCCAACATGGCTAGGCTCAAACTACCCGACCAATAATATAAATAGCCGAACAAAACACCTAACAGCATTCTGGGTACCAAGCCGTAAAACTGCATGTGGAAAAGACTAAACACAAACCCGCCAATCCATATGGCTATATGAGCATTGCCAGTAATTCTGTTTAATAGGTTTTGTATAAATCCTCTAAATAATAGCTCTTCGCTAATTCCAGGAATCACTGCGATAACTAGTAGCGCTAAAAGAAACTGCCCGTTAGCATCAAAAGTTGTGAGAAATTCTGTTTGGATTTTTGCTGCCTCTTCAAACTTTTTAACGACACTTTCAAATCCACTCATAAATTCAGGCAATTGCCAACTCATATTCCACTCTATAATGACAGAATTGATGCCCATGAATACAATAACCATAAAAAATACCAAGGCAACAGGAATAGTCTCCAAAGCGTGTTCTTTGAAAAACACACCAATCCGCTTCCTCTCAACATACCGTAAATACAACCAAGGAACAATTACAAATGACACCAAATGTGAAATTCCTTGAATTAAATAGATAGGAACTTTTGCATCAGGATACGCTGTTGGGTTTGACAAAACCGAAAGCACCCTATTAAAGTTAAAGTCAAAAAAGGGAAGTGTAACAACGATACCCAATATAGGGCCAATGATTTGAAAAAAACCAATAGACAATAATAATATGGCTATCAGTGAGAGTACAGGATTTCTATGTTCCGAAAGCTTGGGGAGGTTATGCGTTTTATCCATCTTTGCTGTAAATTTACAGTAAATTTAAAAAAATAGCAATTGGTAAAAATAGGCAATCTAGAATTAGGGGAATTTCCGCTTTTATTAGCACCCATGGAGGATGTGAGTGATCCACCCTTTAGGGCGGTGTGTAAAGAAAATGGTGCTGACCTGATGTACACGGAATTTATTTCAGCAGAAGGATTAATTAGAGATGCCAAAAAAAGCGTTCAAAAACTAGACGTCTATGACTATGAGCGCCCCATTGGCATTCAGATTTTTGGTGACAAAATTGAGTCTATGCGACAGGCAGCGGCTATCGCCGAAGAAGCCAAGCCAGAGTTAGTAGATATAAATTACGGGTGTCCTGTAAAAAAAGTAGCCTGTAAAGGTGCAGGAGCAGGCATCTTACTTGACTTACCAAAAATGCAAGCCATGACCAAAGAAATTGTGGATAGGGTTTCGCTGCCGGTCACTGTAAAAACACGCTTAGGTTGGGATGAAAGTACCATCAAAATTATTGAGGTAGCAAAAAGATTACAAGATGTGGGGATTCAAGCGTTGAGCATTCATGGGCGAACACGCAAACAAATGTATAAAGGAGAGGCAGACTGGCGTCATATTGCTGAAGTCAAAAACCATCCTGATATTCATATTCCAATTTTTGGAAATGGCGATATCAACGCTCCAGAAAAAGCGCTTGAATATAAAAACAAATATGGGGTTGATGGCATCATGATAGGCAGAGCGGCCATCGGCAATCCTTGGATATTTAATGAAATAAAGCATTTTATGAAAATAGGGGAATCATTGCCCCTTCCAGGTATTTTTGAAAGGGTAGAAGTTGTTAAAAAACACCTTACGTTTTCAGTGGAATGGAAAGGGGACAAAACTGGTGTTTTTGAAATGCGCCGGCACTATACCAATTACTTTCGTGGCATTCCAAACTTCAAACCTTATAGAACCGTATTAGTAGAAACCGTAGAAGTCCCACAAATCATGGATACTTTGGATGAAATTGCTGAAGTATTTTATGGTGTTCTTCCCCAAGTATCATGAGTGGCAACGAGCAAGGTAATGATGTAAAGGCATGGGTGCTTCTGGGAGTGCTTTCGCTTATTTGGGGCAGTTCATTTATTCTTATAAAAAAAGGCCTTCTTGATTTTTCGTCTGGGGAATTGGCAACATTGAGGATTTTCTTCGCGGGAGTTGTTTTAATCCCTTTTGCTATTCGCAGTATAAAGACGGTAAAGAATGGGAAAGAATGGTTCGCCATATTTATTGTTGGTTTTGTTGGCAGTCTCATTCCGTCATTTTTGTTTGCCGAAGCAGAAACACAGCTCGACAGTGGTATTACAGGGGCGATTAATGCCATCACACCACTTAATACCTTAGTTTTTGGTGCCTTGTTTTTTAAAATTGTGGTAACCAAAAGAAATTTCGTGGGAATTGCCATAGGTTTTGTAGGGACTTTAATGCTTGCTTTTTCTAACCAAACCACTGAAACATACAGCGTTAATTATCACGCACTGTATGTTGTTGCTGCCACCGTTTTATATGGGTTGAATGTCAATATAATAAAAGCAACATTACAAAAAATAAGTGCTGTAGGTGTTACTAGCCTTTCCTTTTTTCTAATGCTTCCATTTACCATCGGGTTTTTGATTTGGAAAGGGGACGTGTTTCACACACTAGAAGTAAGTGGTACTGCTTATATGTCGTTATTCTATATTTTCCTTTTAGGCGTTCTAGGCACCGCTGTTGCCATGATAGTTTTCAATAAGTTGGTGCAAATTAAAAGCCCTGTTTTTGCGAGTTCTGTCACTTATATTATACCTATCGTCGCTATTGCCTGGGGGTTAATTGACCATGAAGTGTTGGGGGGTATTCAATACCTGGGAATTGTGGTAGTGATTTTTGGTGTTTATATTGCTAATAAGAAAGGGTGATGCCTAAAAGTGTAGGTTTCCTAAATCCACATTTCCTCTGGTCAGTATTATTCCCACTTTTTTTCCGTTAAATTTTTCCTGACTTCGCACATTTTTTACCTTAACACGTTGATACACAATGATATAG
>CAYRIF010000246.1:0-5825 GCA_964424205.1 uncultured Roseivirgaceae bacterium
ATGATTTGGAAAAAGAGGAGATAGATGTATATCCTAGAGATGAAATTGTTGCGCTTATCTCATACCTACAACGATTAGGGAAAGATATTTATGCTGAAGAAGAAACTGCTGTAAACAAATAAAAATATGGGATATAGTCACTACTTTGAAGGGATTGATAACGTAGAAATTTGGCCCATCATTTCATTAATTATTTTTGTCATCTTTTTTGTTGTCCTCCTTTATGGCGTCTTCAAAATGGATAAAAAATATATACAAAAAATGAAAAACATGCCATTAGAAAAAGAGAACAGCACAGATACTAGTTTAAAAAATATAATACAATAAACAATGAAAAAATCATATTTTAAACAATTATTAATTTTAGTAATCCTATTCTTTACCCCTAAAATTGTCCAAGCCTCAGATGCAGTATCATCGTCTACATTTTTTTGGTCGGTAATCATTATCTTAATCATATTAGTGGCCGCACTTTTAGCCGTGATGTCTATGCTCTTTACACTAAAAAATATTTTGGGTCAAGATGCTAAAAACCAAGCCATTGCAGCAGGTACAGAAATACCAGAATCAAATTCTATTTGGAAAAATATTTCCAAATCGCTTTGGAACAGGGCTTCTGTGGAAGAAGAGAAAGACCTGGTACTAGATCACGACTTCGATGGTATCAGAGAACTTGACAATCACCTACCGCCATGGTGGTTATATACATTCTATGGTACCATAATTTGGGGGGTTGCCTATGTATTGATTTATCATGTGTTTGAGTCCGCTCCCTTACAAACAGAGGAATACAACAATGAAATTGCTGCAGCAGAGGCATCTTTGATTGCTTTCAAAGAGAAAAACCCAGAAAAAAAAGTTGATTTGCAAAATATTATTTTCTCAAACGATGAGGCACAAATCACTCAGGGTGGTAAAATATTTGCTGGTCAATGTGCTATCTGTCACCGCACTGATGCCGGTGGTCTTGTTGGCCCTAACCTTACCGATAAATACTGGAAGCATGGTGGGTCAGCCCAAAACATTTTTACTGTTATAACCAATGGCGTTCCAAACACTGGAATGATTGCCTGGAAATCCACTTTCTCACCTTCACAAATAAGCGATATTATAGCCTACATACACTCATTGCAAGGATCAAATCCTGAAAATCCTAAAAAACCGGAGGGAGAAATATATGTGGCAGCAGCAACAGTTTCAGGAGGAGCAGTAATTTCAAATGATGATTCAACTTCCACAGATACTCAATCAGCAACTGCCATCATTGATGTTGAAGCCGCCTCAAAACTATTTACCGCTTGTGCAGTATGTCACAGAGCCGACGGCGGCGGGCAGATTGGGCCAAATCTCACCGATGAATTCTGGAAACATGGCGGCAGCAAAGAAGATATTATCAATACCATTACAAATGGCGTTTCTGGTACTGCAATGATCTCATATAAGAGTAGTTATAGTGACACGGAAATTGGCATGTTAGCAGACTATATACAATCACTACAAGGTAGCAATCCAGAAAATCCAAAAGAGGCAGAAGGTGAAAAATATGAAGCTAATTAATATTGGAACTTAGGCATGGCATTAAAATAACAACCGGAAATGTGTTGGGTTGTTATTATTTAAATCATCCCATTTCATAAAAAATATTTAATCAAATAACCATGCAAGAAGAAAATTTCTATGAGTATGATAATTCGCTAAGAGATTCCATTGCAACCGTTGATAAAGACGGGAAAAGAATTTGGGTATATCCAAAAAAACCAAAGGGTTCCTTTCATAACCGTAGAATTATTGTTACACTCCTCCTTTTATCTGCATTTTTTGCCGGACCATTTATCAAAATAAACGGCCATCCTTTGCTGTTACTAAATATTTTTGAGCGAAAATTCATAGTCTTCGGTCTACCATTTTGGCCACAAGATTTTATTCTTTTTGCCTTATCAATGATTACCATGGTAGTCTTTATCATACTTTTCACGGTGGTCTTTGGTAGATTATGGTGTGGCTGGGCATGTCCGCAAACGCTGTTCATGGAAATGGTGTTCCGTAAAATAGAATACTGGATAGAAGGAGATGCTAACAAGCAAAGAAAGCTGAACAAAATGCCGTGGAATGCAGAAAAAATTAGTAAAAAGGGATTAAAGCATGTCGTTTTTATACTGGTCGCCTTCCTCATTTCACATACCGTAATGGCTTATTTGATTGGAATAGATGCCGCCAAAGAACTAATTACGCACTCGCCACTAAACAATCTATCAGGCTTCATCGGACTGGTTGCTTTTACAGGTATATTTTATTCCGTGTTCGCTTTTTTAAGAGAGCAAGCTTGTACGGTTATCTGCCCTTACGGACGTTTACAAAGCGTATTATTGACAAAAGATTCCATTGTAGTAGCCTACGACTGGTTGAGAGGAGAGCCAAGAGGAAGAATAAAGAAAAACAAAGAACAAGAGCAAAAAGGAGATTGTATAGATTGTAAATTATGTGTACATGCATGCCCTACTGGTATTGATATCAGAGGAGGCACACAGTTGGAATGTGTCAATTGCACCGCCTGTATTGACGCCTGTGATGAGGTAATGTTGAAAATCAATAAACCAAAAGGACTCATACGCTATGACTCCTATAACGGTATTAAAGAAAGTAAAACGTTATCCTTAAACCCTAGAATAGCGGGCTATATCGCCGTCCTTACGTTACTTCTTGGAGCAACCAGCTATTTAATGGCAAACAGGTCGTCAATAGAAACGACAATATTAAAGGTACCAGGAACTTTGTATCAAAAACAAGCCAATGGTGATATTACCAACCTCTATAAAATCCAGTTTATTAATAAAACTTTTGATAGCACAACCATTAAAGCTGAATTAATTAATTTTGAGGGGGCTTCTTTACAACAAGTGGGAAAGAAAACAATACAAATGCAACCGAATAGTATGTTAGAAAGTGTCTATATTATTGAAATCCCTAGAGATAAATTGACATCTTCCAAAACATCGTTAAAGATAGGAATTTATAATAATGACAAACTGATTGATGTGAAAGAAACCAGTTTTCTAAGTCCTAGAAAAAGACGAAAAAAAATAGCTGACATGAACTGGGGAAAGTCAATTATATTAGTGTTTATCGTATTCTTTACCATTATTTTAACAATGGTTTATAAGAGTACGCAACAAGATACAAATCTCGTAACTGCAGATTACTATGATAAGGAAATTGCTTACGAAAAGCAAATTATAAAAATCAGGAATAGCAAAAAACTAAAAATAATTCCACAAGTGGTCTATCAGCCTGAAGAAAAAATTGCACTGCTACAATTTCCTGCCTCATTGGCTGAAAATTTTGACGAAGGTGAAATTCACTTTTTTAGAACCTCAGATGCCAAATTGGATTTCAAATTAAAAATACATCTGGATGAAAATGGCACACAATCCTATGATTTGTCAAACAAAAAAAAAGGAAGATGGAAAGTAAATATAGATTGGAAATCCAATAAAATTCCATATTATATCGAACATACCATTTATATAAAATAGCCATGTTATGGGTAGCTTTTTTAATCGGATTTATGGGCAGTCTACACTGTCTAGGCATGTGCGGTCCTATTGCTATTTCCATTCCTGTCAATAGTAAAAGGCAGATTCCCTTCCTGATTAATAGACTGTTTTATAACATTGGACGGCTATTTACCTATGGCATATTAGGTGCTATATTTGGGTTATTTGGATTTGGCATTTACCTCGCCGATAAGCAACAGATTATTTCTATTGTGCTCGGTGCGGGTATTTTAATCGTTTTAATACTGAGTTATTTCAACAAAAGCTTCTTTAACAAATTTGATCCGCTTTCAAAACTAGCAAGCACTGTAAAAAAATCCTTTAAGCACCTGTTCCAAAGACGAGGAAACCTCACTTCATTCCTCATTGGCATGGTCAATGGCTTGCTTCCTTGTGGACTGGTCTATATGGCATTGGCCTCTTCAATTGTTACTGGCAGTGTAGTGGATGGCATCCTTTTCATGGTTGTTTTTGGTTTGGGTACATTCCCAATGATGCTTTTTGTTTCTTTCTCCAAGAGCATCTGGAAAAATAAAATCACCATGAATTTCAATCGGCTGATTCCCGTTTTTATGTTGGTCATGGCATTGCTTTTTATTGCCAGAGGCATGAACCTTGGCATTCCTTATCTAAGTCCTCATCTTAGAAGTAATAACCCACAGGATACTTCTACTTATTGTGCGCCGGAGTGAGCACTTATCATTTGTCAACCCAAAAATTTCTCCTTTAACTCAGGGGTAGGAATCATACATTCCTCTTTTTTACCAAAAATTCTGTAGCGATTTTTGGCGACTATTGAATAGAAAAAATCACGTAAAAATTCAGGAACAAGCATCAATACATACAATACTTTCCAACTGCCTCCCAAACCTTTTGCTATTTTTAGTGTTGCTGTTGATTTACGGAAACACTTTCCATTCTCTATTAAAACAAAAGAATCAAAATCATCTCGTGATAAATTAAATTTTTTTAATAATTTCTGACCCACTTCAGATTGCAAAGCCGCAAAAACAAATTTATTATGCTTATCCCTTTTAATCACAAACCGGACTGTATCGTTACATAAATTACAGACACCGTCAAAGAGCAAAGCTATTTTATCTCCTTTGTCCATTTA
Source organism: uncultured Roseivirgaceae bacterium (assembly GCA_964424205.1). Taxonomy (GTDB): domain Bacteria; phylum Bacteroidota; class Bacteroidia; order Cytophagales; family Cyclobacteriaceae; genus CAYRIF01. The sequence continues at coordinate 4,672 of CAYRIF010000246.1, forward strand.
ACTATATCGTTTATAATATAATACGGAACATTACTTTGCTCATAATACTCTTTTGGGGAAGGAATTCCTTCCCCTTCAAGAAATAAATGATTTAATTTGGGATAAGATTTAAACAAAACATTCTGTTCATTGTATAATTCTTTTTTCCATAGATTATAATCTTTTAAAGTGACCTGATAATCTCGTTCTCCTTGTAAAAAATACATGGGAACTGTAAGTGATTTGGCTATATCCATTTGACTATAGCTTTTTAATGAGCGCCAATATAATACAGATACACTTAAGGGTAATTTATCTTTTGTCACGTTTTCGTACTGAATACTATCTTCTAAGTATTTAATCTGATTTTGCAACTTATCTATTTCGGTTTGCTCCACAGTCGTAACTGTACCATCTAGGTTAGCTAAATAAGTGGTTTGTTCCAATAGAAGTGTTTCTAGTGGCCGTGCATTTGCAGCAAGCATTACAAGTCCCTTAATTCTGTTATCTTTAGAAGCTACTAATGGACATAACATTCCTCCCAGGCTGTGTCCCAAAATGAATATCTTTTTGTTTTGTAACCGTTTATGCTCTCTAACAAATTTTATAATAGCATGTACATCTGAAGTCACTTCATCATCAATCGTTATATCCTCATTTAAATTTTTATAAGTATAGGTTCGTTTATCATATCTAATTGAAGCAATGCCGTTGACAGCTAGACCTATCGCTAAATCCTTGAAAATTTTATTTGTCCCAATGGACTCATCTCTATCATTCGGACCTGAACCATGTATAAAAACAAAAATTGATTGAGAATTACTTTCCTTCGGTATTAGTAGAGATGCATTTAATTTTAGAGTGTCGTTTAGGATTGTAATATCAGATGCTATGTATAACTTAGGATTATTATAAACTGGAGGAATATACTTTTTGCAGCCAAAAACTGGTATAATAAAAAAACCTAAGATTTTATATGAATCATTAAAAACTAATTTAACATCTAAGGTTGTTTTTTCAAATTCACAGGTAATATAGGTTATACTGATGCTATCGTTAATTTGAGTTTCACAATTAAAGTGGTGAGATTTTAATGTTCCATTTTGTGATTTTATTTGATTCCATATGGATGAAAGTTGCTTTGATGAAAATTGCTTTTTTGAGGGTGCATCAAA
>CAYRIF010000247.1:0-5814 GCA_964424205.1 uncultured Roseivirgaceae bacterium
ATGCAGGATAATAAGCTGATAGTAAGTGGGTTACAATTGTACTTTGTTAAAACGGCGAATAATGCGGGATAATCATCGATAGACTTTACTACTGACCCTTTTACTTTCATAGTATCGATACTAATAATTCCAATCGGTCTGAAGGTTTACTTTTTATTTTAAAAAACAAGTTGGAATTATTTTCTAACCTTACACATCTCACATTTAGGTTAAAAAGAAAATATTATAGGTATATTGAATAATAATATAGTATGATACACTAATTTAGCTGCTTGATTTACTAGTGTAACACAACAATGAAGAGCATAGGAAAGTACATCATGTTTATTGGCTCTCTTTTCTCTAACAGAGAAAAGTTCAGCACTTATGTCAAACTGATATTTGAAGAGTGCGTTTCAATTGGCGTAAATTCGATTGTCCTTGTGGCTATTGTTGCCACCTTTATTGGGGCGGTATCTACCATTCAGACGGCCTATAACTTAGTCAGTCCCTTTATTCCTCGTTATGTGATTAGTCAGGTGGTACGTGATTTGACTATTTTAGAGTTAGCGCCTTCCATTATGGCCATTGTTTTTGCAGGAAAAGTTGGTTCACATATTGCCGGTGAACTAGGCACCATGAGAATCACAGAACAAATTGATGCCTTGGAAGTAATGGGTATTAATTCTGCTTCCTATCTGGTATTACCAAAAGTTATCGCAGCTATCATCACTTATCCATTACTTGTTATTTTTGCAGGCTACTTGGCAATTGCAGGTGGTTACATGGCAGGTGCTGCTACTGGGGTTATCACCGGTGCGGAATATATCTATGGATTGCGGGTAGATTTCAATCCGTTTACTGTAACCTTTGCCATGATAAAATCACTGGTATTTGCTTTTCTTGTTGCTTCTATTTCTGCCTATAAGGGATTTTATACGAGTGGCGGGGCTTTAGAAGTAGGAAAGGCAAGTACAAGCGCAGTGACAAACAGCTGTATTGCGGTACTTTGTGCTGATTATCTACTCGCCCAGTTATTACTTTGATACAATGATTGAAATAAAAAATATACATAAGTCCTTTGACGGAAAAGAGATTCTAAAGGGCATCAGTGGCGTCTTTGACAAAGGAAAAACAAACCTAATCATAGGAGCAAGTGGCACAGGGAAAAGTGTGCTTCTAAAATGTATCGTCGGTTTGTTTCAACCTAACGATGGTGATGTTTTTTATGATGGGAGGGATTTCACCCATGCTGATAGAAATTTAAAAATTGAGGTGAGAAGAGAAATAGGTATGCTATTTCAAGGTGGTGCATTATTTGATTCAAAAACAGTAGAGGAGAACGTGATGTTTCCTCTAAATGTACTTACCAATATGAGTCAGGAAGAAAAATTAGACCGCGTAAATTTCTGTTTGAAAAGGGTAGACTTAGAAAATGTAAATGATCAAATGCCTTCTGAAATTAGTGGTGGCATGAAAAAACGCGTCGGTATTGCACGAGCCATTGTCAACAATTCTCAATACCTTTTTTGTGATGAGCCAAACTCAGGGCTAGACCCGCAAACCTCTATCAGAATAGACAATCTCATCCAGGAAATCACCCAAGAATTTGACATCACCACCATCGTTGTGACCCATGATATGAATTCAGTCATGGAAATTGGTGACTATATTATGTTCCTACACCAAGGACGTAAAGTATGGGAAGGCACCGAAGATAACATTGCACATTCAGATGTACAAGAGCTGAATGATTTTGTATTTGCTAATAAGTTGATGCGGTCGTTGAGATCCTAAGTTAGACCTAACAGCTTTTATTCGTACACCGTAGCATTAGTGTAGGTGTAAAACCGGTCTTTCTTCAAAAAACACCTGCATACTAGCAAAATAAATAATGTCTGATTGATAATTTTCTTCCTCATCATTTGCCAAACACCATCTTTTAACCACACAACCACTCACTCAATTAACGGAAGTTCAATAAAGAAAGATGTGCCAAACCCGATTTTAGTTTCAAACCAGATGCTGCCTCCAGCATGCTCTACACCACGCTTGGCAATTGCCAAGCCAATACCGGAACCGGTATCTTTGGTGCTGAATTTTGGGATGAAAATCTTACTTGCGATTTTTTCATCAACTCCAGATCCATTATCTTTTACTTCTATAATCACCTTCCTTCCACTGGCATTCAAACTAATCTCAATAATTACTTGCCCACCATGCACAGATTGTATTCCATTGATAATCAGATTATTAACAATTCTACCAAACATTTTTTCATCTCCTAACACATAAAATCTACCCGCCTCAATTTGTGCATGAATGGTTATGCTCTCATCAGATTTATGCAAGTCAATCGATTTTTTCAACATAGCACTCAGTTCAAACCGTTCATTTTTTGGCGTTGGCATTTGCGCAAAAGAGGAAAACGAGGTGGCAATATCGCTCAGCGTATCAATCTGATGCAACAGATTACCAATCATCTTTTGGGTTTTAGAGGACTGCGCGTCATTCGCTTCTCCCAAAACTCTTTTTAAGTGCTGCAAGTTGAGTTTCATCGGCGTCAATGGATTTTTTATTTCATGTGCCACCTGTTGCGCCATTTCACGCCATGCCGATTCCTTTTCTGACTGTGCCAATGCATCTTTACTTGCTTCCAAATTTAAAAGCATCTTATTATACTCCCCCACCAAAAGCCCAATTTCATCGTTGGCATTCCATACCATCGGTGTATTGGTAGCGGTCAGTGTTATTCTTCTTATCTTTTCGGTAATATACTGCAGTGGCGTTGTCAAAAATCTAGAAGCAAAATAGGAGAGCACCAAAAAAGCAATAAAAATAATGGTAAAAATAATTAAGATATTTCCTAAGACCGTAATGATTTGCTTGTCCAGTTCATTTTCAGAATCAAAAAACGGAATCGTCAAAATACCAGTAAGCATAGAGGTTTCCGATGATTTCAACCCATAAAATGTGGTATTATATTGCAGCTTTCCAACGGATTCATCTAAGATAAATCGGTTCTCTCCATTGATAAAAGCAGCCATGGCGATTGGGTGTAAATATCCTGAAAGTAAATCATACTCATAAATCAAGGGTTGTGTAGAAGTAATTAGTTTTCCGGTATTGCTAAACAGATTTAAGTCAGATTCAGCATATTTTGCAATATCCCTTAGGCTTTCAGTTAGCTCCTCTTTGTTAATTTTATTCTGCTGAAATTCTTCAAGCAAATTAGTAACTCCCTCTTTAAGCCCTTCCGCCTTCTTAAAATAGCGAAATTCTCGTTGATCTTTATAGTTAGAACTCAGTAGACTTAAGGTAGAAATACTCACAATAATAAGCGGTAGAAAAAAAGCAAAATTCAAGTACATCTGAATCTTCGTAGTCAAGTTAATATCCGTTCCTTTGATACCAAACCTAAAGGAGTAAACAATAAGCAAAATGAGCACAGAAAAAACCAAAAGTAAAAACAGGAATGAAAAATTGGCGGCAAAATCTTTAGGTTGATACGCTTTGCTTGACATCACCACTACCTTATTTTTATCTCCTTTCACTCCTAAATAATAATTATTCCCTTTTTTAAATCCCCTCACATACAATTTATCATTCGCTAAATCAGCCTTAGAAAAATCATTTGAAACATTAAAAATTCCAAACGTATTTTGCAATCCATGATCAACATATAATCCATAACTATATGCCTCCTTGGTTTTCGAAATGGCAAACTCCTGATCCACCAACAATTCAGGGTAAACACTATTGGGGATAATTCGTTTGAGGCTTAAGTTTAGTGATATGAAACCACTATACTTATCTGATTTTAAGTATTTTATTGGAATAAAAGCCACGTAACCTCTTTCATTCTCAGTTTTTTCATAATGAAATATTTCAGGGTATTCCGTCTTTTCAGCTTCCGCCGCAAAGTTTTTCCGTAGTTGAAAATAGTTTTCTACATATCCAGGATTTTCAATCGGGTTTCCTTTTTGGTCAAATATATTAATAATAATATCATATTTATCCAAATACCCATTGAGGTGCTTTCGCTTGATTTTTTGCTTAATGCTTCCTTTTGAACTAAACAGGTTGGCAAAAGTAAAAGCTATAAACTCATCTTCCTGAGTTTTGTTAACAGTTTCATTCAGTAAATACTCTCCTAAAACATCTCGGTCAGATAATATCTGTGTTGCTAAGTTTTGCTGATCTGCAATATTTCTTATTAAATCAAATTTATAAATGGTATATGCCCCTACCGTAGAGGTAACCATTGCCGCCACAAAAAAATAGATAAAAGTAAAGTAGCTCACTCGAACAAAATGAAAAGTAAGCTTCAAAAAATAAACTACTAGAAAAAAAGTGCCTGTGATACTCGCCAACAGAACAAATGGCCAATTAATAAATAAACTCAATGAAATAAAAATGATTGTTGCTGATACAAATTGCATCAGTAACTGTTTGGCATTATTCTTATTCAGCCTGATGATCGTCTTAAAAATAATATGAACTATCAAAAAATAACTCAGCGAACCTAATATAAAAATCAATAAACTAATCACTTTGAAAAAAGAAAAATCAATACTAATGGTAATGTCCAATATCCATTGGGCATGCTTCTGCATATTCATCATCAGCTCATAAAACATCAATAGCAGAAAGTGACTTGACAAAATCAGCGCAAATGAAAGCAGCTTCCTGCTAAATCCTGTGGTGTTAAGCACGTGACGGTAAATCGTAAACCGATAATAATACCTAAACAAATAATACGCCACAGCACAGACCGACAAAGCATTCAAAAGCAAATCTCCTAGTGAAGGATTAAGATTAGACGAAGCAAAAAATCGTGCATTAAAAAGATCAAAATCTATAACACCAAAGGGAAAACTAAATAACAGCATCAAATAGCGAAGTGCCGCCAACCCAAAAACTAACCATAGCAGTCCTAGAAGTATTTTTCCTTGGCGCACCAGCAACCGAACCACACGAAACAAGAACAAAACAAAAAATAGAATGGCAGATACCAGTAGAAAAAATATCAAAAACTGTACCGGGTGGTTTTGCAATTTATAGCCACTTTCAAAATTTACAGAGAACAGGAATACGCCACTATCCGTAAAAATATTGTTTTTAGATTGTTTCTGATTTGATAATCTAATATTTGAATTGTAAAAAATTTCTCGATTAAAGCCAGAAATGAGGTATTTATTCTTAATCCGAGGGTTGTAATTGATTGGCAACAAACTAAATACCTCTACTTGCTGTGTAGCATCCACTAGCATTCGCCTTGCTAAATAGCTTCCTGTTTTCAAGGAAATCACCTTGTAATCATAATCTCCCTTTAGCAATTCGTACTTGGTAGGCACTCTATAATCAGACCAGTAAACTAATGCGCCATTGCTAAAAATGCAATAGAAATATTTACTGTTTACCGCCATTTTGTCAAATGGCAGACTTGGGTACTCCGCAATCCGTTTGCTTACTTCCTGCAAGTCGTCATCAACAATGGCTAGTTCTTCGTTGATATTTTCAGCAATATCTTGGACAAAATTATCCTGATGCTGGATGCTATTATCAAAGAAAAACAACAATGCAATCGCCGTACACAATGAAAGTAAGGCAAACAATAAAAATCGGTCTTGAATTAAATTTTTAATCCTCAATTGATAAAAATAACTTGTTGTCAAACAAATTTAAGATTCTTTTGGTCAAGCGGTGGATTTTTGGTGTTTTTTGTTTGCTAAATGGTAAACGCTAAACCTCTTACAGAGAATTTTATTAACTCAGAGACCATAGTACACGAAAAAAAATCAGTCATATTTCATAATCAATGTAACAGTGGAG
>CAYRIF010000248.1:0-5799 GCA_964424205.1 uncultured Roseivirgaceae bacterium
TAAGTTTTTTGACTAGTGCAGGCATGTCATCCAAATAAAAACCTGAATCATTTGACTTGTTGATAAGTTCAGCTGCCATATACACCAGTGAAGCATTTTTTCTTTCCAAATAGGAGGGTAACAATGCCAGGACATTGAAATCTGATAAATTCCCATACATTTCTTGAAAAATAGTAACGGCTACTTTTTGGTAGAAAGCAAGATTTTCCACATACATCTTAGAGGTACTCTCTCCAGTGGTGCCGCTGCTTTCAAAAATCATTTCCTCTTCCCATTCTCCTGTTTTTATTGGATGGTTTTTGAAAAACGAAATTGGCAAAAAAGGAATTTTGGAGAGGTCATTAATGGCTTCGGGTACGATGCCCAGTGCCCGGATATACGCTGCGTATATTTTATTATGTGTTGCCTGAAATTTAAAAAGCTGTAAGGCATTTTCTTCGAAATTTAAATTATTGATTAAAAATAATTGTGCTTTAAAACTTTTTATAGATTCCATTCGTTAATATCGTGGAGGTAAATTTACCAACAAATCATATAATGACCTGTTAAATATGTAGGTTCTTTTGTATATTTAATTTTTGGTGTAATACCCTGTTGAACAAAAAGTACTTCTACCCCATCAGAGTCTCTCGAAGAGGACGCTGATGTTGTGAAAATATCTCAGCGTCCCTGCCACCGCAGGCAGGCCTTTCAGGAGACACTGAGCGAGTGCTAGTTTTGTTTTGAAAAAGTAATTTAATTTTTAAACTCATATTAATTGTATGATAAAGTCGAAGGTTTATTTTTTATACGTACTCGTGATACTCATTGCACTGGGTTCTTGCGAGCGTCCACCTGAGCTACCCATAGCGCCTAATATTACTTTCAATCAGGTGATATTCAAAAAAGGGCAGAGCACTGGCGGTAGTATTGCAGTTGATTCTTTAATAATAAAAATTAATTTCGAAGATGGTGATGGTGATTTAGGATTAAGTAAAGATGATACTGACCCGCCATACAATGAATTTGATGTGCAGTTTACGCCACAGGGTGATACCATTAAATTTGGCGCAGCTGGTCAGCCTGATTATAATATTTTCGATTGGTTAATTGTCTCCACTAGCACTACGAAGGTGGATACTATTAGAGTTATTTATAACGAAAATTTCAAGAATATTTTTGTAGATTTTTATTACAAGAATGCGGGTGGAGAATATGTCCCTATTGACTTCTTCTCCATTTTTGGAAATACGGCTAGTGGCTTTGGACTAGATGGCAGGTTTCCAATTCTCAATACCCGTGATGTGGAAAGACCACTGAAAGGAACGTTAACTTATAAAACTGGCTTGGCGTTTTCTCTAAATCCAATTTTTAGGAATGAGACACTACGAGTGGACGTCCAAATCCAAGACCGCACATTCCATAAAAGCAATATCATTTCTTCGCCTGATTTTAAATTGAAGTAGGGTTAACGAGATTCTCTTTTTGTCACCTTGAGGCACGAAAGGTCTAAGCCCATCATACTTGTAATATGTATATAGATTTCTCACGCTGTTCGAAATGACAAACATTTGAACTTGGGTTTCAGAACATTAGTGAGCCAAAGAAACCTACACACAGATAAAAAGGAAAAAGCCTAGGATTTCCTAAGCTCTTTTTTCAATATCTTACCTGTTGCGCTCATGGGTAGCGCAGCCATAAATTCGACTATTCTTGGATATTTATAATCAGCGATTCTACTTTTCGTCCATGCCATCAGCTCATCTTCCGAAACAGTGGCATTGGGTTTTAGCACTACACATGCTTTGATTTCCTCACCTCTTGCTTCATTTGGAACACCAATGACTGCCACCAGCGAAACCGCTTCGTGTTCCATCATTGCGTCTTCCACTTCTCTAGGATATACATTGAGCCCACCCCGAATAATCATGTCCTTGGTTCTATCTACGATATAATAAAATCCATCTTCATCTTTGGTGGCAATGTCTCCTGAATATAACCATCCATTTTTAATGGTTTTTGCATTGGCTTCGGGTTTCTTGTAATACCCTTTCATTACATTGTGCCCTTTGTAAATTAACTCGCCCTTTTCTCCTTGGGCAACTTCATTGCCGTCAGCATCTACAAGTTTCACTTGAACTCCCCAGATGGCTGTTCCGATTGACCCGGGTTTGCATCCAATACTTCTATGGTTGAAAGTAACGACTGGTGAGCCTTCACTCATGCCATATCCCTCTATGATTTCTACATTAAATTTTTTTTCGAAAGAATCTAATACGTTGATAGGAAGTGATGCGCCTCCTGAAATCGCAATTTTTAGATTTTTACTAATCGCTTGGATATCAGCTTCATTGGCCTCATGATTTGTCAATGCCCAATACATGGTAGGTACGCCTGCAAAAATAGTGACCTTGTGTTTTACCATGGTGTCAAGAACAGCTTGCGCATCAAATCTTGGTAAAAGCACACCCTCACCGCCAGAATAGACAATATTCACCATCAATACAACCATTGAGAAAATGTGAAACAAAGGTAGTACTACTAAACCTTTGTCCTCGTAGGTCATGTCCATTAAACCTTTGCACACCAGTGCATTCATAAAAATATTGGCATGAGATAGTTCTGCACCTTTTGGTTTTCCCGTAGTGCCTGAAGTATAAATAATGATAGCGGTATCATCAGGCGATGTGATGTTGCTTTCTAAACTTGATGATTGTCCATTCATCAATGCGCCTAATGTTTTTACATCGTTGATCGGGGATGCCATCGTTGGGTTTGGCATAATCATATAGAAATCTTCGCAAAGGGGTGCTTCATTGAACCCTTTATAGCCTCTTTCTCCCATGGGTAACAGGTCATTACCTACAAAACAAAAATAGGCTTTGGCTTCACTATCTTTTAAATGGTATGCTACTTCGTTTTCTTTCAATAAAACGCTTAAAGGAACGACTACAGCGCCTGCTTTCAATATTCCGAAGTATATAATTGGGAAATAGGGAATGTTCAAACAGCTCAAGGCTACTTTGTCTCCTTGTTGTATGCCTGATTGGATCAGCCCATTGGCAACTTGATTGGCAGCACCATTTACTTGCGCATAGGTGAGACTGGTATCTTCATAAGTAAATGCAATTCTGTCGGCATATTTGTTCGTACTTGATTCTAGTAAGCTTGATAAATTAAACATAGGATATATTTATAGGTTATGTTTTTTCTTACAATAATACGGAATTATTTATAATACCGATTTAATTTTATGCAGGTACATGGGCGAACCCACCTGCCAGCCGGTAGGAAAGAAAAGGATTATATGCGGTATTTTGATGTTAACCCAGAATATTCATGTGATTAGCTTGGTGTATATGCAATCCCGATAGCTCGAAAAAAAATCGAAGATATATGGGTATATTTCAAGAATTTTGCAACCTGTCTATCAGGCAAGCGTAACGGATGCGCCAAGATAATTGCAAGCACCTCAAATTTGGGCTATTTAATTTTCAACGAATTACCGGGTAATTATCTGATAATAAGGAAGTTACAAAGGTATTTTTTTAAAACGGTGAATAATTCGGGTTAAAATGGTATTACACCCTTTGCAAAAAAAAGAAGCCCGCTATATAATTGACTTAACAACCAATGAAATGCTACAAGAGAATCTCCTAAACTTCCATATTACCCATCAAAGGTTGTTTGGTAATTCGCTTACCAGTAGCAGCAAAAATTGCATTGGCGACTGCCGCACCTGCCGGAGGCAAGGTAGGTTCGCCAAGTCCTGTTGGCGCAATGTCACTGTCTATAAAGTGCACATTTACCTGAGGGGTTTGCTTCATTCTAATCAGGTTATAGTTGTCATAGTTACGCGCTTGTGGCACGCCACCTTTAAACGAAAAATCACCATACATGGCATGTCCAATACCATCAATCACACCTCCTTGTGCCTGGTTTTTTGCGCCCAATGGATTTACTACTATTCCGCAATCCACCACGCAAGTAACTTTCTTCACTACTGGCGTTCCATTTTTCATGATTACCTGTGCCACCTCTGCCACATGGCTATTATGACAATAGTATGCCGAGAATCCTTGATAAACACCTGCTTTTGTTTTCCCCCACCCTGACTTATCTACTACCATTTTAATAACCCCTTCCAATCGTTCAGGCGAATATTCAATCCGTTCGTCTGTCGTTCCTTTTACTTTTTGAAGTAAATCAAGCCGCAGCTGTATTCGATCTATTTTTAGCGTGTCTGCCAATTCATCAAAGAAGCTTTGTTCTGCAAAAGCAAGGAAATTAGTGTACGGCGCTCGCCATGCACCTGTCGTAATTTTGCTATCATGCTTGGCGACATCTACCTGATAGTTTGCTATTGCTCCCGCTGGAAAAAAGTTAGGAATTAAGCCATACATATTCGAATTGATGGCAGCTTCTTTAAGGTGATAGCCTGTTATCTCTCCATTTTTGATGGCGGCGGCAATCCTATATTTTATCGCGGGTCTGTACATTCCTGCAGACATGTCGTCCTCTCGTGAAAAGACTACTTTTATCGGTTTCTTAGTCAAGTCTGATATTTCTGCAGCTTCCAATGCAAAATCTCCGTACAGCCTTCTACCAAAACCGCCGCCCATTCTTGTCATTTCAAGACTCACTTCAGAAACATCACGTTTCAGCAGGTCAGCAACTCTTTTAGCAGTCCATTCTGGGGTTTGGATTGGTCCTGCCAATGCTATTTTATCTGTGGTCACGTTGGCAAAGAAATTCATTGGTTCCATGCAGTTGTGTGGTAAAAATGGAGATTCATACGTACGTTCCAGCACCTCATCAGCCTGTGCAAAAGCTTTTTTTATGTCACCATCAGATCTCAACGTTTCAAACGATGAACCCGCTAATAGATCCATCATGATTTTATCATGGTCTTCTGTGCTTTCTCCTTTTGTTGCGGTTTTCCAATTGGCTTTTAATGCCTTTTTTCCTTTCATGGCAGCCCAAGTATTACTGGCTAGCACGGCAATTTTATCACCGAACCGAATCACTTGGCTAACTCCTGAAACGCTTTTAGCAGCTGCATCATCAAAATTTTCTAACGTTTGTCCAAATGCTGGTGGTCGTAAAACCGAGGCGTAAAGCATGCCTTCTTGTTTGTAATCGAGTCCAAATAATGGTTTTCCACTAATGATGCCATCAATGTCTACATTCGCTATGTCTTGCCCAATGATGGTGAAATCTTTTGGGTCTTTTAGCTTAAAATCTTTAGGAATTTCCAAACTCGCTGCTGCCACGGCGACATCGCCATATCCTAGTGTATCTCCTTTGGCATTGGTAATCACACCTTCTTTGGTCGTACACTCTGAGGCATCCACACCCCACTGCGCTGCTGCGGCATTGACTAGCATTTGTCGGGCGGTAGCACCTGTTTCACGCAAGGGCATCCAGCCTGATCTTAAAGATTGACTACCACCTGCTACTTGACGCACGTAATTTTCGGTATCGAGTATGCCTTGTGTCACATAGACATTCTTCCAGGCTACATCTAGTTCTTCTGCGATGAGCATGGGCATGGAAGTTTTTACGCCTTGACCAATTTCAGGATTAGGAGCGAAGATAGTGACCATACCATTATCTGCAATTTTTATAAACGCATTGAAGTCATTAAAATCTAATTTCGAAATATCTACTGGAGGGGTCACATTTGACTGGCAAGCGGTAAAAAAATTGAAGCCAATAAGCATTCCGCCACTCGTCAATACTGAGGTTTTTAGAAAAGACCTTCTACTAAAATCTACTTGTTTTGATAATTTCATGTTTGTGTATTTAGGGATTAGCTTA
>CAYRIF010000249.1:0-5797 GCA_964424205.1 uncultured Roseivirgaceae bacterium
TATTTCGCTATTTTTCCTTGGTATTTTAAAAATACGGTGAATAATGCGGGTTAACTTTATAAATTGGATCTGCTGAAAAACGTTAATATGCTGATCCGTATATTAATAGTGGTTTTATGGTTTGGCGTGCAAGGGTTTTAACCTAATAGCGCAAAAATCCATGCACCTTAAAAATCGGCACAGATTTTTAACACTAACCCCAAGCACATCATCCCTGTCTACCGTCAGGCAGGTACTCCCTGCCCTCAGTTTGCAGTATGACAGTACAGCAGCACTTTGGCTACTCGTAGCTAACGCACTTGGGTCTTTTTCAGCAGACGCTACTTACCACATCAAAATTTCAAACCTAATACTCAGGATTTTGAGGGAAACCAGGGATTAAATCAAGTTCAGCTTGGAGAATAGGTTAGTTTACATGATGCGGCTTAACATTCTCCTTTGTCCTAAAAACCCCTTTTCCTTGGTCATTTGAGATACAAAGGAGATGCGTTTTTCAACAGTCCCGAAGTAAGAACCCCAAAAGGTTTGAAACGCGTGGGGGTTCTGAATTAAGAAAGCGATAAAATCAATAATACTAATACCCAGGATTCTGCGGAAATCCCGGCATTAAAGCCAATTCCAATTCCGGGATAGGCCAATTAACGTGATGTGGTTGCACATTGTCTTTGGTGAAATTGTGCCAATAGTTGGGATCCGAAGCTAAATTTTTCATTCGGTCATACCAGATACCCATCCGTTTTAAGGTAAACCATCGCTGTCCCTCTAATGCTAATTCCCGTGCCCTTTCTTCCAAAATTTTATCTTGGTTAATCTCTGTCAAATCAGGCACTCCAGCTCTTTGTCTAACCACATTTATAAAAGAAAGTGCTTTGGCATCATCACCTTTTCTCATATATGCTTCTGCCGCAATTAAGTACGTTTCCGCTAACCGATAGATAATCAAGTTTTTACTAGATTTAATATCTTCAGGTCCTCTTTCCTTGTCCTGGTATTTTGTAGTCGCAGGATGTATTCTACCGTAAAATAGTTTTTGCTCACTTTCTGAACCAAATTGATTATATAAATTTACTGGGTCACCCAACTCAACACCATCGGGCAAATTCTCAGCATCATTATAATAAAACTTATGTACATAATATGCATCCCATCTTTTGTCAGTCTCTTTTCCATTTGGATTATCTTTTGAATATAATGTAAAAAGATAATCGTTGGGATAAATTCTAGCCCAACTTTTACCACCAATATTGATATCCCTTTTCATGCCATCCACATCGTAATAGGCAGGAAAAAAATGTGCCGCTGCCCAATGAATAACGCCGCCCCCAGGTGTGTCTCTTTTAAACTGTCTTGTATAAATACATTCTGCGTTATTACCTGCATCTGCTGTACCTGCAAAAATAGCATTCAAATCATTCAGTAAAGCATAAGGACCGTCATTAATTATTTTTTCTGATTGCAATGCTGCCTCATCCCAATCGCCTTTCCACATGGCAACTTTCGCCCTGATATGCCTCGCCACACCTTGATTGTATTGACCATATCGACTCTCCCAAGGTAAATGTTCAATGGCAAAATCCAAATCTGATTCCAGCAAAGCATACACTTCTTCCGGTGTAGCTACTTTGAATTTCAAATTAAATGCATTCTCAGGGGTAGTGGGCACCGTATTTACAAAAATATTGGTAAACCACCGGTACAAATAAAAATAGGCATGTGCTCTAGCAACTTTCGACTCAGCAATGACTTGTAAACGTTCTTGCTCATCCATTCCTTCAATTTTCTCTGCTGCATCAATGAGTGTATTCGCCCTGTCCACTATTTTATACCAAGACCGCCACATGATGGCAATTTTTGGCCCTCCCCAACTGGCTGGTTCCACCCTTCGAAAAGAAGCAAAATTCCATACCGTTCCTGTCCTACAAACCGCCAAATCATTTGTTGCTCTAGTCGCTAACCAAATATCGCCTGTGTGTCCACCAGGGTTATAAATTTTCCGTTCCAAAGAATAAAGACCAATGACGCCGGTTTTTATTCCTTCAGGCGTACCATAGACAAAATCTGTTGAAATGTCTGTAATAGACTCATCTTTAAGTAAATCATTGCAGCCTACAAAACAGAATACTAATGATAATACAACTATTAAATGATATTTTATATTTTTCATAATTTTAAATTTAAAAAGAGAGATTAAGACCAAAAGTCAATGCTTTACCTTCAGGAAATTGACCGGGGTTGTTTTCTGGACTATAGGATAGATAATCTGTTTTTGTCCAGACGTTTGTACCTGTTATATAAAAACGTGCATAGGAAAGTCCTAATCGCGAATAAATATTTTCTGGAAAAATATAAGCTAATGTCAATGTCCTTAATCTCATATAGGAAGCATCTCTTAGCGCATGGTCCCATATATAAGCAGGAGCAGACAAAGCATTTGGTCTTGGAAACTCTGTTGAAGGATTTTCTGGTGTCCAATAGTTAATTTTTACACCATTCAATGCTCCTTGGAGTGATCCTCCGGTTCCGTAGTCCGCTAAGTAAGTATTTACTTTTTTTGAACCTTGTACCACATAAAAATCCACAAATAATTCAACACCTTTGTAATTAAAATTAGTGGATATAGATCCATACCATTTAGGATCTAGACTAAACACAGATTGATCCTCCTGTGTGATTTTACCATCACCATTTATATCTTTTACAATAATATCTCCTGGTTTGGCATTGGGCATCCATCCCGCATCTTCTATTTCAAATCGATCTTGCCAAATACCATCTGTAGTATAGCTGTATCTATTATGTATCGGCTTACCCACAAACCATTTTTCTCCAATCCGCTGCAAAGGGTTGCCAAGACTATCTGTTCCATAAAGTTCCAATACCCGGTTTTTATTGGCCGAAAAATTCACTGTAGCATACCAATCGATTTTATCATTACTGATAATATTAGCGGTTAAAGCCATCTCTATTCCTTTATTATTAACTTTGCCAACATTGTCATAGGTATTGGTATAGCCGGTAACTTTAGGAACATCACGAACAACAAGTAAATCTGTTGTATTAGTATTGTAGAATTCAATTGTTCCTTTGAGAAATTGATTCATCAAAACAAAGTCGAGTCCAACGTTAAGTGTGGTTGAGGTTTCCCATTTTAAGTTTTTATTCGGTAGCAAACTACCAGGTGCGTAACCCTGCAATGTATTTCCTGTAGCATTATCAAAATATTGTTCTACAGTTGCCACAGCAATAGTTTTGGCAGGTTTTATTGCCTCGTTACCTGTTTGCCCATAACTCACTCTCAATTTCAATTCATCAATCCATTTTTTTTGTGCAAAACTTTCTTCATGAATTTTCCATGCCAATGCAGCTGCTGGAAAATATCCCCATTTATAATCTATTCCAAATACCGATGCGGCATCAGCCCGCGTCGTAAAAGTAAACAAATACTTTTCTTTATAATTATAACGTACCCTACCTAAAAAAGAAAGGAGACCCTTGCGATAGTTAGCTGGATTTCCAGCATAGCCATTATAATCAATAGCATTTTGATTGTTGGCAGACCTTATACCATGGTATCCAAGTTCATCATTCGCAAAACCCGTACCTAGTAAATCCAATTTCGTCTTTCTAAGTTGATTAACACTTTGCATGAACGTAAAATCCAAATGGTGCGATTCATTAATATTTTTTTCATAATCAACAATATTCTCTATCAAATATTCCTTGTAACCACGATTATAAACAATTGCCTTGCCCGTCCCATTTGATCCACCATGTAAGGTAGTTAAATACTGACCCCCAGTTTGACCCCAAGTAATAGAAGTACCACTAAATCTATATTTAAACCCTTTGAATAATTTAACATCCAAAAACAAATTGACAGAGTTTTTATTTTTGAAAAGTTCATTGGTAGATTCTCTAATATTCCATAAAGGATTGTATTTATCTTGGTCTATTGGAAACCTAACAATCTCTCCATTTTCATCAAAAGGTTTTCCTAACGGTGGCAATGTGATATATTGGTTCACACCACCACTTTCTTTATTTTGAAGAGATCTTGAAAAATAAGAATTGACACCAACGCTCACTATGTCTGATAGCTTTTGATCGATATTAAAACGTAATGACCCTCTCGTAAATTGTGACCCAGGGATAAGTCCTTTTTGATCAAAAAATCCCAATCCTAAATACGTTTTTGTACTTTCCGTCCCGCCACTTATGCCAATGTCATGTTTTTGAACTTGCGCTGTAGTCAACACTAAATCTTCCCAATTAACATAATTTTTTTCTTTCAGCGCCTGTAATTGTTGTGCAGAAAAGGTCGCTTCATCTGTTAAGTATTGGTCTTTCTTATTGGTAGATCTCAATGCCTCTCTTTTCAATTGTGCCCACTCTTCGGCAGAATATATATCAAAATTTCTAGTGAGTTTTTGTATGCCATAATAACCATTATAAGTAACCCTTAGTTTTTCTCCCCCACCACGTTTTGTTGTGATTAATATAACCCCGTTAGACGCTCGAGAACCGTAAATAGCTTGTGAAGCGGCATCCTTCAAAACTTCAATTGACTTTACATCAGCTGAGTTAATCTCATCAATACTCTCCACAGGAATTCCATCGACAACAAAAAGAGGTCCATTACCCCCAGCTAAGGATTTTTGTCCTCTAATTAAGATGTTAGAACTACCACCTGGTCGTGCATCACCAAGCGTAACTTGTACCCCTGCCGCTTTTCCTCTCAGCATCTCAGCCACATTAATGGTTGGGATAGCATTGGCCTTTTCAACATCAACAGATACTACAGCCCCAGCTATATTACTACGCTTTTGGGTCCCATAACCCACTACCACCACTTCATTTAGGAATGATTGGTCTTCCGAAAATTTAATATTAATCGTTTCTTGTGTGCCTACCTTTACCTTTTGCGCTTCATAGCCCACAAATGAAAAGTTAAGTTCTGCATCCGGTCCTGATACTTCAAGCTGATAGTTACCATCAATATCGCTTACGGTACCATTCTGCGTGCCTACTTCCAAAATATTCACCCCCGGAAGTGATGAGCCGTCATAATCTGATACGGTTCCTTTGACCTGCTGCTGTGCCAAAAGAAAGCCAGTGTGCAGCATCAATATCAGAAAAAATAATAATTTTGTAAAATTCTTCATACGTAAAGTTTATTGTTGTTTAAATTTGAATCCATTCTTAATAATATCTTTATATACGCTTTGCAATACGTAGTATGCCTTTTTCTTTTCTCCTTTTTCCGACATGATTCCTTTACGATTCCAACCGTCCTGAATCACTGGCAAATGACGTCTTGGTGATCTGAAATCCGTTAATATCCATGGCGTAACCCCTCTAAATTGAGGGATTCTTTTCAGCATGTCTAACGTGTGCTTGTATAAATTCTCTTGATACTCTTCTGTCCAAACCTCATTACTTGCTCCGTGTAATCCTTGCAGTGCACCTCCACCAAACTCCGTAATGATGGCAGGTTTGTTGTATTTTAATTCCCATGTTACATTATCGCAAGATTCCGGCGTACCACCATACCAACCAATGTATTGGTTAAACCCTAAAATATCTACATCTTTTACAATAGGATCATCAATAACCATCGTATTGGGTTCTCCTTCTTTACTATGCTTTTCTAGCGCTGCACTGACAAGTCTTGACGGATCCAAATCTCTGGCATGTTTCATCATGCTTCTTAAAAACTTATTTCTTGGTTCACTAATTGGCGTCTCATTTGCCATAGACCATATGATTACTGATGCCCTGTTCTTATCCCTAGTAATAA
>CAYRIF010000250.1:0-5790 GCA_964424205.1 uncultured Roseivirgaceae bacterium
CGACCATGAAAAGGAGCGGTCTAATCCGCAAAAGGAATGGCAATAATAAAGCATGCACATTAGCATGATGGTCTGACAGAGGAGCGTGTTTTCACAGACACACTATTAAAATATTATTTTTGTTGCCTTTTGAATCTATTTTTAGTACCTTATGTACCCATTAATGTTAATACTTACCAAACCACTATCATGAAAATAGGTAATGCTGAATTAACCGACATGCGAAAAGAGTTAATCAAGTGGATTAATTCTATACAAGACAGTGCGCTGTTAGGACTATTAACCTCGGTAAAGTTGTCTAGCAACAACACAACAACCGATTGGTGGGAAACGCTTACCGAAGGGGATAAATACAATATTTCGGAGGGTCTTAAAGATTTAGAGGCAGGACGAACCTTAACATCCAAGGAATTTTGGAGTGGGCTTAAAGATGGGTGACATTTACAAAGTTATTTGGACTAACCGCTCGCTAAAAAATGCTATTAATATCAAAAATTACCTGTCAGGAAGGTTTTCATTAAAAGAGGTGACCAATTTTGAAAAATTACTCAAAGAATTTGAAACAATCGTTTCTCACTTTCCGACCTTATATCCCAAATAAAGAATAGGATACGGAGAGCTGTTATTCATAAAAATACAACTATATATTATACTTTTTCAGACGCAGTAGTTACGGTGGTTGCAATGAAAGATAATAGACAGCGCAAACCATCTCGCTACTAGACTAATCCCATGGTGCGTCCGCTTAACCAAATCCTTTTTTTCGTTTGTACAAGGTTATAAAAAGTCAAATTGATAGACATAGAGACCTCCTAGGTTTTGAAAACCTAGGAGGTCTATTTTCATTGAAATGCCCTAAAACCTCACAACTTCTCTTCAATAACCTTCTTCAAAAAAGCAATTTCACTTTCCAACGAAGCAATTTGCTTCTCATATTGCGCTTTTAATTCCTCTGGAAAATGATTGTGGTATACTCCATTGGCTGTTTCATTATTATATTGGTTGAAAATTTGTTTCTCATCAAATCCCAATAATTGTATAGGCGTGACTTCCAGCACCTTGCCTATTTCCTCTAATTTCTGTAAATCTAGTTTTGTTTCTTCCTTTTCTATTCTGCTATACTGTCGCTGACTCATTTTTAGCTTGGCTGCCATATACTCTTGCGAAAAGCCCTTTAAGTCTCGTATTTTTCTAATATTCTCGCCTATGTTCATGGTGCAAATATATACATTTTGTCTAAACTAGACAAAATATGTCGAATATTAGTCTGTTTTCTCAGCATTACCATGATGGTTTAACAAAATAAACTTCTTAATATTGTATAATATTTACTGAAAGAATATTCATATAAATATTTTTTTAGACTCATTACCAAATTAACTTTTTAATATATGCCAGCTCGGGTTTCTCAATATTTATTTGGTTTCGTCTAGTATTCACCCATTTTACAGTGAATATATGCGGAATTTATTTTCAATATTGAAAATCATATTGAGTGAATTGATTTTTTACTAACTGGCTAATAATTTTATAACCTACGAATAATGCAAAATAATAATAAAATATTTCCATCTGAGATTGCAGAATTTACAGCACAGCATCATTTTTCTAAATTCTCTGTTACCACGCAGGCAATTTATACCACCATCATATTGCTGATTGTAGGCATTGGTATTGCAGCCCCCTATGTCTTTCTGGACATTACCGTGAAAGGCACAGGAATTATCAGACCCAAAATAGAGAAAACGGAAATTAAATCTTTGGTGTCGGGTCAAATTGAAACATTATATATCAAAAACAACCAACCTGTCATGGCAGCTAGTACACTATTGGTGATTGCTTCTGATGCCCTTGCCGAGAAAAAGGATTTTAACAAAAAAAGGACCGTAGAAACGCTTCAGTTTTTAAACGACTTAACATGGCTTTTGAAAACAGATAGCAAATACCTGTTAAAACATAAAGACTCCATCATCACGCCCATGTATTCGCAAGGCTTGTTACAATTCTACCAACAGATGGTAGAACTGAATAAAAAATACAAAAATGTAAACCGGGAGTACAGAAGAGACCTAAAACTCTACAGAAAAAAAGTAATAGCCAGAGACAAATATGAGAGCAAAAAATTTGAGAGAGACATGGTGAAGTCTGAGATGAGCATACTATTCGAAAGGCAAATTAATACCTGGCAAACAGCGTTTAATCAATATAGCATCAAACTGACTGAGCTGGAGACACAGCAAGCACAATTTGAAAAAGAGCAAGAATATTATACCATCAAAGCGCCCATTACAGGAACTATCCAAAATTTTGTAGGCCTTCAGGAAGGCAGTCTTGTTTTTCCAAATCAGGCCATTGCAGAAATCTCTCCTGACTCTAATTTGTTAATAGAAACTTATATCAAACCCAATGATATTGGTTTGATAAAAAAGGGAATGCCCGTGCACTTGCAAATTGATGCCTATAACTACAACCAGTGGGGTCTGGCAAGTGGTCAAGTAATAGAAATCTCCAATGATATTTTAATCATGAATGAACAGCCGATTTTTAAGGTAAAATGTTCGCTAGACCAAAGTTTTCTGAGTTTAAAAAATGGCTACAAAGGAAACCTAAAAAAAGGAATGACCTCGCAAGTAAGGTTTATAGTGACCAAAAGAAGTTTGTACCAATTGCTATATGACAAGGTGGATGATTGGATTAACCCGATGCAGAATTGAAAAAGAGATCGGACGATTTGACATATACCCTTAGACTAATGATTAGAAAAGAGACTAAAGGGATAGAGATTAGAAAACAGAGAAAAGACTAAAAGGATAGAGATTAGAAAAGAGAGAAAAGACTAAAAGGATAGAAACTAAAGAAATAAAATTTGTGTAGAGAAAAGAATATAGATAAGAGACCCACCTACACTGACGCTTGGGTGGGTAAAAAAGATGAATTTATCTGGTATCTAATGAGATTCCTGATAATTTCTATACTAAGAAATTTCAGGAATGACGCAACCGATTTAAAATACCCTTTTTTAAACTAAGAACCATGGCTAAAATAAAAGTAAAACAACACGACATCACCGACTGTGGTGCGGCATGCCTGGCATCCATTGCGGCACACTTCAAATATAAAATTCCAATCTCACGGATTAGGCAATACGCCTCTACCGATAAAAAGGGAACCAATGTACTCGGCATGATTGAAGCAGCCGAAAAACTTGGATTTGAAGCCAAAGGAGTCAAAGGCCCTTTTGAGAGTTTATTCAAAATACCGAAACCTGCCATTGCCCATGTCATTGTCAAAGAGGTATTGCACCATTATGTAGTCATCTACAGTGCCACACCCAAGTACATTGAGGTGATGGATCCAGGCGATGGAAAAATACACCGCCACACCCATGATGAATTCAAGGCACTATGGACAGGCGTATTGATATTGCTGATGCCCAATGAGACTTTTGAAGTGGGCAATGAAAAGGTATCGGTAGGTAAGCGATTTTGGCACCTGATGAAACCCCACAAAACAGTCATGTCCCAAGCGCTAATTGGGGCGATTCTATACACCATCATGGGATTATCCACTTCCATTTTTGTGCAAAAGATTGTGGATTATGTGTTGGTAGATGGGAATAAAAACCTGCTCAATCTGATGGGTGTAGGCATGGTGGTATTATTACTTTTCCAAATATTTGTTGGTGCAGTTAAGAGCATCCTGACCTTGCGTACGGGGCAACTGATAGATGCACAATTAATATTGGGCTATTATAAACACCTGCTCAAATTACCACAACGGTTTTTTGATACCATGCGGGTCGGAGAAATCATTTCGCGGATTAATGATGCCGTTAAAATCAGGGCATTTATCAATGATGTCACCATCAATCTTTTGGTAAATATCTTCATTGTGTTCTTCTCTTTCGGGTTGATGTTTACCTACTACTGGAAGTTGGCATTAATTATATTACTCATCATTCCTTTTTACCTCATCATCTATTTTATCACCAACTATGTGAATAAAAGAACACAGCGTAGGCTGATGGAAAATGCCGCTGATGTAGAGTCGCAATTGGTAGAGTCGCTTAATTCAGTGGCAACAATCAAAAGATTTGGCTTGGAGGATTTTGCCAATATAAAAACTGAAACCCGTTTTATCAAATTGCTCAATACTATTTATACGTCGAGCAAAAATTCCATTTTCACTGGCAACTCCGCTGAGTTTATCTCCAGACTATTTACCATTATTTTACTCTGGGTGGGCTCTTATTTTGTGTTAGACAATAGCATTACCCCTGGGGAGTTGCTATCATTCTATGCCATCATCGGTTACTTTACCGGACCGGTGAGCAGCTTGATAGGCATGAACAAAACCATCCAAGATGCGCTGATTGCTGCCGACAGGTTGTTTGAGCTGATGGATTTGGAAAGGGAAGATGAGGAAAATAAAATTGACCTAACCCCTGCGCAAATTGGGGATATTACTTTCAAAAACGTACACTTTCGGTATGGCTCACGGGTGACCGTTTTTGAATCGCTTGACCTGACAATACCCAAGGGCAAGATAACTGCCATTGTGGGCGAAAGTGGTTCGGGAAAATCGACCATGATATCGATATTGCAAAAAATATACCCGATAGAAAGTGGCATTGTAGAAATCGGCAATTATGATATGAAGTACATCAGCAACCGCAGCATCAGGCAGTTGGTGAGTGTGGTACCGCAAAAGATTGACCTTTTTGCAGGCAATGTCATTGAGAATATTGCCGTGGGCAGCTTTGAACCTGACATGGAAAAGGTGCTGAATATTTGTACTAATTTGGGCATTAAAGAATTTATAGAAAGCCTCCCCAATGGATTTAACACCTACCTTGGTGAAAATGGGGCAACGCTTTCGGGTGGACAAAAGCAGCGAATTGCCATTGCACGAGCATTGTACAAAGACCCTGAAATACTCATGCTAGACGAGGCAACTTCATCACTAGACTCCGCATCAGAGCAATACGTGCAACAGGCGGTGGACATGCTCAGGCAGCAAAACAAAACCGTGATTATGATTGCCCATAGGTTGAGTACCATCTATAAAGCAGACCAGATCATTGTGATAGAAAAAGGGAAAGTGGTAGAAACAGGAAATCATACCGATCTCATCGCACAAGACAGGCATTACCGCAGGTTATGGTTGCAGCAATTCCCTTCCTCGTTGTCGGATGCCTTCCTGCGGCAGGCAGGCGTTCCTAAGAACGGTAATACTAAGAAATCAAAAACTATGAATTAAGAATCAGAAATGACAAATCAGTACTCAGTTGGCAGTCTTCAGTCAATCATGTATCATTTTGAAAGGTAAAAAATTAGAAACTAGAAATCAGAAACTAAAAATTATATCCTATGAAAAGCATCAAACAATTAGAACGATTACGAAAAATACATAAACTCATTAAAGCTGGGAATACTGGTACGCCCGATGAACTAGCTGATAAACTAGGGGTGAGCAAACGCCAAATTCATAATATTGTTGAGGATTTAAAAATAATTAATGCCCCTGTGGAATATAATAGAAAAATTAAAAGTTATTACTATAAAAAAGCTTTTGAGTTGAGGGTAAGAATAAATGTTGAAGTATTGCTCAACGAAGAGTTAGTAAATATCTATGGAGGCAAAAGCTTTTTAAAGAAATTGTTTCGCTGCAAGGAAAGTGCACTGAGCGAACTTAAATTTGAATTATCAAAACATTTAAGCGCTTAACTGTTTTGCTAGTAAAATTATTTTTAACTTTAAATATTAATAAAATGAAAAATTTAGAAAACTA
>CAYRIF010000251.1:0-5773 GCA_964424205.1 uncultured Roseivirgaceae bacterium
TCATCTGGATTGATACCCATTGCTTCTTGGAATGATTTTGGCGTATATTTTTCATCATTGAATTTGAAAGTCTCAGGCGCTATGCCCAAGTAATGATCCAAAATGGCATTGGTAGTATCATACCAACTAGTCGTAAAATCCCGAGGAGCCTTTACATAATCATTTACTAGCGAATCCAAAGCACCGAATAATTCTGTATGATTATAGATGCCAGTGATAGAAAGATTCCCAGTGTAAGCTTCGTCAGGGACTAGCCCGTTTTCTCGGACCGAATTCATCACATCATGTGCTAAGCTTCCTTGGCTAAATTGTGCTTTTCCTTGTCGTAAAATGTAGTTAGCGACTTTTTTTTCGTAGGTATTTCTTACCGAATACATTTCTGAAATATCAACGGCTACTCCCTTTTTTCTAAATATTTCGGATTCAATAAACGAAGAAGCAGAAAAGCTCCAACAGGTACCTGTGTTTCCTTGACTCTTGATTGCGGTAGCTTGAATGTCATACACTGAGGTGAATTTATTCACTTCTTTTTTTTGTGCAACAGCTGGTGATATAATAGCAAATATAAAAAGGGTGAGTCTTAATTTTTTCATGGGTTATTTTTTTTCTACACAAATATACTAAAACTGGAGGTTATATCACATGCTAATATTCAATGACGAGTATTGATTAAGTGAAGATTATATTGTCACTCATCGATGATTTAAGTAAATTCAACTAGTTGATATGATTAATATGATACTTTTTATTGTAAAAAAACTATTTTGCAGCGTATTAACTATTGATTGATGCATCAAGAAGTACTTTTTAAGAATAGCATAGGCTCACTGTTTGCCATACAAGATAATTTTCTTTATTTAAAGTATGCGGAAAATATTGAACTTCAAAAGAGTGATTATGAGATTTTCATCCTTTATTTTTCGGAATACGCTGCGGAACATGGAAAGTTTGCACTAATTGTTGAAATCCCCGATACCACATCATATAATAAGGACACGTTAAAATTCATAACAGAAAGACAATACCAAGGAAAACTAGCCAATGCAATCGCTCTTGTAGGAAAGGCAAATAGAGGTGGTGATGATTTGGTACGGTATCTGGCGCATTTAGAAAATGTCACACCAACTAAGGTGTTCCCCTCATTTATTAAAGCCTTTCAATGGCTTCAACAATATGTAGCATAGTAGTCGCCAAGGTATTATTTAGAAACTACTTTGATTAACATTCCTTTTTTTACTTGGTCATTTAGCCGCATGCCATTGATAAGCGATAACTCTTCAAATTTTTCCCGTGGCATTTTGAAATATTGAAACGCCTGCGATAATGTACTGTTTCTTGGAACAGTTTTGATTCTAATCCTGTCAGGTTTGATATTGATAATTCGTTGGTCGGTCAGCCTTCTAAAGTTTTTCATGGTATTCAGGAAGTAAGGCAACCTACTTTGAAAATCCGCAGCACCAGCCACCCCAAAAAACTTATATATCATAGTGCCGTCTTTAATCAGATAGCTCAAAAATTTAACCCCTTTTCCTTGTTGCGCTACAAGTGCGATAGCAGGAAAACCATTTACAGTTACGTTTTGAGATTCAAGAATCTGCACGGAATCCAGTTTCGAAATAGCATTGGCAGCCTCTTGCAGCGTTTTTTCCTGGGCTAATGTGAAAATCATTACTGCCTTCTGGTCTTTTGGAAAAATTTGTAGCTGCTGTGGCGAATTTACTGTTTGCCAATCTACAGGCACAGGGAATTTGAATTTCAACCCGGGATGATAAAAAGTATTTTCTTCAACAAATCCTTGTTGCGGATCTTCACCATAGATTAATCCATCGATCATTCTCAAGTATTTGTTTCTATTGACTTGTAGCTTACTCACATCCATATTTTGTTGCCATTTAGCAGCCATTTGACTTACTTTTCGGAAACGATCCGCTGGATCAGGGTGGGTTGACATAAAGGTTGGTACCGTACTGCCACTGTTCACTTGCATTCTTTTTAGCGTTTTGAAAAAGTTTGCCATGTGCTTTGCATCATAGTTAATTTTGGTTGAATACTCCACACCAAGTTTATCAGCCTCACTTTCATGTGCCCTGCTAAAGGATAGGAACATCATGCCAATACTTTGCTGTATGGCTTGTGCATTTTGTCTTACCCCTTCAGATAAAACCATGCCTCCAATGAAGACCGCTTTTCCCAGTATTTGTCCAGTTTGTTGCCTCGCGCCATGCCGGGCAGTGACGTGACCAATTTCATGTCCAAGAACACCTGCAAATTCCGCTTCATTGTTAAAGTGAGCCATGATGCCTCTTGTAAAGTACACGTAACCTCCTGGCACAGCAAATGCATTGACCACAGGAGAGTCTAACACTCTAAATTTAAAATCTAAATGCGGACGATGTGAAATAGCCACCATTTTTTTACCCTTTTCATTAATAAATTTTTGTAAGGTAGAATCATTATACAATCCAAAGTAAGCGATAACACCAGGGTCAGATTGTTTTCCCAATGCAAGTTCTTTTTGCTCTGACATGAGCATAATTTCTTTTTTACCTGTTACTGGGTTTACAGCACATGAGTCGAGCATAAACACAACTACAACAGTTGCTAGTAATGAGAAAATATTGAATTGTTTCATGTGTATATGGTTTTATTGTTATTCATGGCACCTGCTAAAGTGGTTAGTTTTCATTTTGCACTAATGTACTGTTTTGTAAAAGATTTTTAAAATCCTAGGATGCTTTTTCTATTAAATTGGCAAATACCTCGCCAAAAAATAAAAATATTCAAGTACTAAAAAGGAAATCCAATGCCTAGGTTAAAAACAAATGGTTCCTCTGCATGATATAATGAATTTTTATAATTCTTTGACAATGCAAATCTAGCACCTTGCGGTCTAGCGGGATCCACTAGTTTAAAGGCACCATCAAACCGTAATATCAGAAAAGAAAAATCAAAACGAAGACCAAAACCACCACCAACAGCAATCTCTTTATAAAATCTATTTTTGTCAAAATTACCACCCACCCTGTCGCTTTGCTTATCAAACGTCCAAACATTACCAGCATCGAGGAATAGTGCCCCATCTACAAAACCAAATAGATTCCTTCGTAATTCTACACTTGCCTGCATTAGTATTTCTCCAAACTGCTCAATACGTACGTCATAGTTATTATCCTCGTTGAGATGGGTATAAGAACCTGGTCCCAATCTTCTAGGACGCCAGGCACGAATGCCGCTACTACCCCCTGCAAAAAAGTATTTTTCATAGGGCAGTACGTTCGTATTTCCGTAAGGTTTAGCAACACCAACATTGAGTCGATATGCCAAAGTAGTAATACGAGAAACGGGAAGTGTACGCCTGAAATCAAAGTTGAATTTAAGGTATTGGTAGTACTGTTGGTCATTAAAAATTTTATCTAAAACTGGAGCTTTTAGAAGTGTCAGCGTCGTGCCGCCACTTTCTGCAAATATTTTCAAAAATGCTGCTTTACTATTTTGCTCGCCGTATTTATTAAAGTTAATGTTAGTAAGCAATGAAATGCTGCTGACTACCGAAGGCTCAAATGATCTGAATAAATTACTTCCTTGCAACCTTCTTTGGTCTAGTTCTGTTTGGAAAGATTCACTAACACTACTGTTAATAATGGAGATTTCGTCTAGCGTAAATATGAATTTTTTGTTGTTTGCTTGCCACTGGTACGCCATAGAGCCACTGATGTTATTTCTAGTATAGTCTGCTCTTTTTACATAGTTGTCACCAATGGTTATTTTTGTTTTCGGATTGATCGTCCCTAATTTAGACCTTAATTTATAACCAAAGGGGACTATAAATTGAGGAAACGTTAGGGAAAAGTTAGCACTTATTTGCTGACTCTTGTCTATTTCCTTTTCAGCAGTTCCGCCTACAGGCAGTCCCTCAACACCGAGTCTTCCGTTAAATTCTAGAATTTCTAACCCGCCGAAAATATTCCTATTTTTAAAGGAAGCATTATAAAAGGGTCCCGGAAATCCTTGCGTAACATTTACACCTAAACCAAATTCATGTGACATTTCAAATTTTTTCAGTGGACTTGCGAAAATACGTACGTCCATCTTATTTCCTGTGGTGTCATAATTGACGGTAACCAATCTAAAAATGTCAAGGTTGGCAAGTTGGCGCTGTGTGTCGAACACATTTTTACGACTATAATACCTGCCTGGATAAATAAATAATTTACTGTCTAGTACTCTTTTTGAAAAACGCTTTTTGTAATATTCATACGTTATTTCATTAAATTGTTGCTTGGAACGGTCATTTTTAAGCAAAGTGATATTCGCATCGGTTCTAAATATAACAGAATCTATGTAGAATTTTTTATGTGCTAGTTTTCCTTGCGGTGTGTTAACAATGGTTTTTATATTGGCAAAATTCTTCCTTTCCAAGGTGTCAACTTCAAAAACAATGTACTGCTTGTTGAAATCATAATAGCCGCTATTTTTGAGTAGGTCATATATTCTTTCTCGCTCTTCGGTAATCAAATTTTGATCATAATTCTTGCCGGTTTTTAATAAACTCTTCTTTTGAATAATTGACAGTATTGCTGAATCTGTCGTTTGATAGGTAATTTTTTCTAGTTGGTGCGCAATTCCCTTTTCTAATGTATATGTGAGGTATGCTTTTCGTTTTTTTATTTTTAACTCATGAAACGTTTTAGCATGAAAATACCCTTTTGAATATAAGTATTTTTTAAATTGTTGCGTGGTTTCATTTGTAATTACACTATCATATACTGTTAGTGGTTCGCCAGAGCGCATCCGCCAGTTACCCTCGGATAATTTTTTGTCCTTTTTCTTTTGCTTTGCCAACATTTTGGTCGTGAGGTTATTGACTTTTTTTCGATTGTCAACATGCTGGGCAATTTTTGCTTCGTACTTTTTGGTGATTTTTATTCGTTGTTGTCGGATTTTACTGGTATCATAATTCTTTAATCCCCATTGATATAACCAGACATACGACACGGGAAATCGTATATTTGGCTTTTGCCGGTACAACACCTCTAAATCTTCACTGTCCAATCCTTTTGAACCCTTGATTTTTTGTTTAATAAGTAAGTATTCACCATCTTTCAGGTATCGTGTGCTGTTGCAACCCAATAGTATACTGAATGCTGCAAAAAATAATAAGTAACGTATGGACTTCAAACCTGAATTAATCAATGATTTCTAATAAAAGCATAAAATACATCAAATCTTTACAATTAAAGAAATATAGGAAACAAGAAAAACAATTTTTAGTAGAGGGAACAAAAAGTGTGCTGGAGGTATTGGCTTCTGATTATGAAATTGTAACCCTACTAGCTACGAAGGACTTCTTTATACAAAACGACATTCCTTCAGGTACAAATGGGTTTGAAACTCACACAGTAACGGAAAACCTACTCTCCTCAGTTAGTAATTTTAAGTCCAATAAGACGGCATTAGCTGTTGTGAAAATGCAAGAGCGCAATAACATTACGTTTAATGCTAATGAGTGGGTGCTGGCATTGGATGATATCAATGATCCTGGGAATTTAGGAACAATCATACGTATTGCAGACTGGTATGGTATTCATAAAATCCTATGTTCTAGGCATACCGCAGAACTATACAATCCTAAAGTTATTGCTGCTAGTATGGGCTCATTCACAAGAGTCTCACTCTACTATGAAGACATGTATAGTTCTTTGAGTCATTGTAAATTAACTATTTATGGAACATTACTCCAAGGTAAAAATGTGCATAAGATGAAATTCAAAGA
>CAYRIF010000252.1:0-5752 GCA_964424205.1 uncultured Roseivirgaceae bacterium
TGAAAGGAATTTTCAGAAACAATGAAGAAAATTTCAAAATAGTGGTCAGTGAAAAAGAAGGAAACCTATTCATCAGGGAAGAATCAAAAAGTAGCATTAGCGTTGCTTTTGGCTCCTACTCAGAAACCTATAAAATAATCATTGAAGTTCCCGCTACTGTAAGTTTGAATTTGCATGGCGATGACGACGATTATATCATCAAACGGATTAATGGAACGATCAATATATATGGTGACGATGGCGATGTAGAGATTTTGAGTTGTAGAAGCAAAAAAATTACCATTGATTTGAAAGATGGGGATGTGAAAATCCAAGCTGGTCGAGGAAGCTTAATTGTAGATTTGGACGATGGAGATTTGACTGCCAATGCATGTGATTTTACAAATATGGAAATAGCGGTAAATGATGGATACCTTGATATAGAAACTTCCCTGAATGATAAAGGTGCCTACCATGTAGGAACAGATGATGGGGATGTAAAAATATACATCACAAAAGGAGGTGGTACATTTGAAGTTAGGCATGACGATGGTCGGGTACGGGCATCTTCCTCTTTTAACAATTCGTTCGCCAGTGAACGTAAACACAAATTCCAGCTAGTAGGTGGGCGAGCACAAGTATTCATAAAAACCAATGATGGGGATGTACGGTTGGAAACGAATTGAATCACTACCCAATGGCAGCATTCATAATCAACCTAGAATCTTCCAAAGCCGCTGTTCGATCTTTGGCATTTTCTTTATAGGTTTTTGTTTGCAGCATTTGCAACATTGCCATTCGCGAGGGATATTCAACAATTAGTATTTTGTCCCAATCTTTGCTCTCTGATCCTATGAGTGTTTGAAGGGTTTTACCCATAAAGATTACTTTTGCGCCTACTTCAGCAATGAGTGGCGCTGTTTTCTGTGCATATTGATTATACATTGCTTCGCCTGTCATATTTCCATAGTCTGCCGTTTCTTTAAATTTTAGTAAATTCAGCATGACAATCGGTCCTTGGTGTGTACTTTGAACAAACTTATTGAGTTGATTTTCTGTTGGTGAAATATAATTCATAGTTTTAAATTTGTAGTTTGTCCCAATATAAATTAAATTATTGTTTTTTTAGTTCAAAAAATAACTGAATATTTAAATATGCCATCTAACATCCACTACCGTACCTGCAATTTATGTGAAGCCATGTGTGGCTTAGCCATTGAGACAGAAGGCTCAGAAATACTATCAATTAAAGGTGACAAGCAAGACCCTTTTAGCAAAGGACATATTTGCCCTAAAGCAATGGGTCTAAAAGACATTTACCTTGACAAAGATAGACTTAAACGTCCGGTAAAACGTACAGAAAATGGTTGGGAAGAAATTAGTTGGGAAGAGGCCTACGCTGAGGTAGTGACAAACCTCATAAAAATTCAAGAAGCGCATGGGAAAAATTCCATCGGGGTGTACTTAGGCAACCCAGTCGTTCACAATAGCGGCACCATGCTTTCTGGTGCTTCATTTTACAAAACGCTAAAAACAAAGTATCGGTATTCCGCTACCTCTGTAGATCAATTGCCACATCATTTTGCCTCGTACTACATGTTTGGTCATCAGCTCATGATGCCCGTTCCAGATATTGATCGCACGCAATTTATATTGATTTTGGGAGGAAATCCGTTGGTGTCGAATGGTAGTATCATGACCACCCCAGACGTAAAAAACCGTTTGAAAGCAATACAGAAAAATGGAGGGAAAATTGTGGTCATCGATCCTAGAAAAACTGAAACCGCCAAACTTGCCAATGAGCATTTGTCTATAAAACCAGGTACGGATGTCTATTTACTGTTGGGACTTATTGCTGTGATATTTGAAGAAGGATTGGTAAATCTAGGGAGGTTAGCGGAATTTACAGATGGACTAGAATCAATAAAAAAATTAGTCAATCAATTTTCCTTAGACAACATTGAAAGCATCACAGGTGTTTCTGCTGAGGAGGTAAAATCTCTTGCCAAAGAATTTTGCGCCGCCAAAACCGCTGTAGTTTATGGCAGAATGGGCGTTTCAGTACAGGCACACGGGGGACATTGCCAGTGGCTCGTCAATGTAATCAATATCATCACAGGAAATTTGGATAATCCAGGAGGCGCTATGTTTACCACGCCGGCATTTGACCTTCTTGCACCAGAAAGAGCAGGAAGCAGAGCCAAATGGTTTAGTAAGACTAGGAAACTACCGGAATTTAATGGGGAGCTTCCAGTATGTACGATGGCAGAAGATATTTTAAATCAAGAAGGAGAAGATAGCATCAAAGCAATGGTCACTGTAGCCGGAAACCCGATACTTTCTACACCCAATGGCAATCAGTTAGAAAAAGCATTGGGTAACCTCGATTTCATGGTTTCATTTGATATATATATTAATGAAACGAGTCGATTTGCTAATATTATTTTGCCTCCTACCACTGGATTAGAAACTTCACACTACGATTTGGTGTTCAATATTTTTGCGGTCAGAAATGTCACCAAATTTTCTGAAGCATTATTTCCACCTGCAAAAGGTGCTAAGCATGATTATGAAATTTTAAAAGATCTGACCGATAAAATGAACGTCGCCCAAGGTATGGAAATAGATAAAAAATACATGACCCCTAATCAAAAAATAGACTTAGGATTAAAGTATGGTCACTATGGAATGCAAGCAAATTCAGACGCCTCTTTTTCGGAATTGAGTCTAGAAACATTAAAAAGTAATCCGCACGGTATAGATCTTGGAGCACTTAAATCTCGATTACCGGATAGGTTGTTTACCGATAATAAAAGAATCCAGCTAGCACCAAAAATTTTATTGGAAGATATGAAAAGGGTTTTAAGTGATTACAATGACCTTTCAAATAAAACAAATAATCAGCTATACCTTATTGGCAGAAGAAATTTACGGACTAATAACTCATGGATGCACAACAGCGAACGACTGGTCAAAAACAATAAGTGCACCTTGCTCATGCATCCAATTGATGCGACCGGACTAAGTCTAAATGACAATGATATGGTCACTGTAGAAACTAGTGTTGGAAAAGTTTCTATTCCGATAGAAATTACTGAAGACATTATGAAAGGAGTAGTTAGCATTCCGCATGGGTGGGGACACAATCGTAATAATACTCAAATGGAAGTTGCCAATCAAAATCCTGGAGTGAGCATTAATGACCTGACTGATAATCTACAGATTGATGAGTTAACTGGAAATGCGGTACTGAATGGCGTGCCTGTGAAGGTTTATTAGCAAAAGTATAAAACACTTTTTTGGACATATAATAATAGCATAATCTTTCAAGATATTAACATCTTTTCTAACTTTGCGCAAAAGTAAGAACATGCAAATATTATGGACATAATCACCGAATCATTTAATGCGCTTTCATTCAAAGCGACCTTATCGGTTTCGCTAATTTTATTTTCGGTGATAGATATTGTTGGCAGCATTCCCATCATTTTTGACCTTCGCAAAAAAACAGGCACCATAGAATCTGGCAAGGCTACCATTGCTGCTGGGGCGCTCATGGTGATTTTTCTTTTTTTAGGAGAGGTGTTGTTAGAACTTTTCGGAATTGACATTGCTTCTTTTGCCGTAGCAGGTGGAATTATCATTTTTCTTTTGGGGCTAGAAATGATATTAGACAGGCATATTTTCACCAATGAACCGCATGTGGGCAGCAGCAGTTCCATCGTTCCACTTGCATTTCCTTTGTTGGCAGGGGCTGGCACCATGACTACTATCCTTTCTTTGAAAGCGGAGTATCATGCCATCAATTTACTCGTTGGAATTATCGTCAATCTCATTGTTATTTATGTCGTGTTAAAAACTTCTAAGTGGACGGAACAAAAAATTGGCGAAACAGGTGTCAATATTCTTAGGAAAGTATTTGGTATCATTCTACTGTCCATTGCCATCAAACTTATTAAAACCAATATATTCTTATGATTACAATTTATACAGATGGCTCGTCCCGAGGAAATCCTGGACCAGGAGGCTATGGAGTGGTGCTGAAATTTAAGGAACATCGCAAAGAAATGTCTCAGGGATTCAGAAAGACCACCAATAACCGCATGGAATTAATGGCGGTGATTGTAGGGCTCGAAAC
Organism: uncultured Roseivirgaceae bacterium; assembly: GCA_964424205.1. Taxonomy (GTDB): domain Bacteria; phylum Bacteroidota; class Bacteroidia; order Cytophagales; family Cyclobacteriaceae; genus CAYRIF01. The sequence goes on from CAYRIF010000252.1 coordinate 4,118, forward strand.
TTTGAAACACGCGGGAAGTCCCGTTACTATTTATTCTGATTCCAAATACGTGATTGATTCTGTAGAAAAAGGATGGCTTTGGGGATGGATAAAAAAAGGCTTCAAAAAGAAAAAAAATGCTGACCTTTGGAAAAGGTTTGTTCCGGCTTATAAAAAACATAAAGTGACGTTCGTTTGGGTGAAAGGACACGCTGGGGTTGAAGAGAATGAAATCTGTGACCAACTAGCCGTAAATGCAGCCATGGGTGGAAATTTACTAATTGACACTGCTTTTGAAGAAGGAATTAATGATTTTTGACCATCTCTTTACAAAAGAAAACCTTACACCAGTGCGTTAAGCCTATTTTTTGATTTTTTGTTTCTTTCTAATTTCTATAAAATTGTACCTCACTAAAATTAGCTATAATATGGAAACTTATGTTAGCCTCAAAGCAAAAGAATTTGTTAATCAATTAATAAACGATCAAAATGCAATTCTGTTAGATGTCAGAACAAGTTCTGAATTTAACAATGAACACATCGCTAATGCCATTCTCGCACCGCGTTTTGAAACTATCCTTACTGATTTTGACAAAAACAAAAACTACTATGTTCATTGCAGAGTTGGTGGTAGATGCGCTATTGTAGCGCACAAAATGGTCAATGCTGGATTTCGAAATGTGTTTAACCTCAATGATAACCTCGAAACAATGATATTGGAACTTGAAAAAGTAGCGCCCCCTAATTTTACAATAATCAGAGCAGCTTAGCTCCAAGTCATTCTGAAATTTAGTATTTTCGTGAATGGCAAATCAGTATTTCCAGTTTAAGGAATTTACCGTTAATCAGGACAAGTGTGCGATGAAAGTATGTACAGATGCTTGTATTCTTGGTGCTTATACCAATAATGAAAATTTAAAAAGAGCATTAGATATTGGCACAGGAACGGGGCTGCTAAGTCTTATGCTAGCACAAAAATCTGATTCCCCCATCGACGCCGTTGAAATAAATGAAGAGGCTTACACACAAGCCTGTGAAAACGTTAACAACGCCCCTTGGCAAAAGCAAATACAAGTCCATCACAGTAGTATTCAGCATTTTTCTAAAAACACCAAGGAACAATACGATTTTATAATTTCAAATCCCCCATTTTATCAAAATCACTTACAGTCTAATACACCTTCTAAAAATACAGCACATCATACGGCATCGCTATCTCAAAAATCACTACTATTTTGTGTAGATAAACTACTAACCAACCAAGGGAAATTTGTCGTGCTTTTACCAAAATCACAATCAGAGCAATTTGAAGAATTGGCAAAAAATCACCAATTATATATTTCTGAAAAACTTCTAATCAGGGATAGGGTGGCTTCAACAAACATCAAAATCATTACAACTTATCAAAGAAAGAAAAGCAATTTCATCACGAAAGAATTAATTATAAAAGGGGATGATGGGAGTTATAGTGCAGATTTTATTGCGCTGTTAAAGGATTATTATCTTCACCTATAGCAAGCCTTTTTATCTGCAATATTTTGCATGGTCTGTGTCCTCACCATAGTCATTAACTTAGTCAAATTTAAAGGTGTTTTTTTCTCATTTCTCCATGTTCTGTGTCTCACAGAACACTCCCTGACAATCTCCTTCACTTAT
>CAYRIF010000253.1:0-5726 GCA_964424205.1 uncultured Roseivirgaceae bacterium
ATAATTTAATGACGAAAAATTTTAAAATGCGGAAGTTTTATATTAATTTGTGGCGGGTATGAGAAAGTTCTCTGCAAGCTAAAAAAACACCCGTGATAAAATTGAAGTATTCGGAAAAAATATGACACCACTCTTTATAAAAAATATGGTTTGCAACCGCTGCATTATGGCGGTAAAAAGCGAATTGGATAAATTAGAAATTGATCCGACTGATGTACAATTAGGAGAAGTAACACTTGAAAAAGAACTCACAACACAAGAGAAAGAAAAACTTAGTAAAGCGTTGGTGTCATTAGGCTTTGAAATGATTGACGATAAAAAAAGTCGCCTGATTGAGAAAATAAAAAATACCATCATTGATTTGGTACATCATCAAGGTAATGAAACTAAAACCAATCTTTCAGATGTGTTAAGCAGTAAACTCTTTCACGATTACAATTACTTATCCAATCTATTCTCTGAAGTAGAAGGCACTACCATTGAAAAATATTTTATTGCTCAAAAGATAGAAAAGGTAAAGGAACTATTGGTTTATGATGAATTGTCTTTGAGCGAAATCGCATTCCGCTTAAATTATTCAAGTGTTGCTTATTTGAGTAATCAGTTTAAAAAAGTAACAGGACTTTCCCCCAGTCATTTTAAAAAGATACGTGAAGACAGAAGAAAACCTTTGGATGAGGTATAAGTAAATCTTACAAATCATTTCCAAAATTCCACAACGAAAAAACTACCCATTGTTGTCAATTTTGCATTGTAATTAAAACAATAGCAATATGGCAACAACAAATCAAAATACAGTTACACAAACTTTCCCTGTTTTGGGAATGACCTGTGCTTCTTGTGCGAGTAGTGCAGAAAGTATCGTAACACATCAAGAGGGAGTGGTAAATGCTTCTGTAAATTATGCTACAGGAAATCTTATCGTTGAATTTCTATCCAATGTAACCAATGCCGAAAATCTACGAAAAGCGGTTCAAGGTGTAGGATATGATTTATTAATTGAAGACGAATCCAATCAACAGGAATCCCTTGAAGCCATTCACGAAAAGAAATTCAAAGAACTAAAAAGCAAAACTATTTGGGCTGTCATTTTTTCTTTGCCAGTGGTTGTAATCGGAATGTTTTTTATGGATATGCCTTATGCCAATGAAATTATGTGGGCATTTTCAACACCTGTTGTATTGTGGTTGGGCAGAGATTTCTTCGTTAATGCGTATAAGCAAGCCAAACACCGCAAAGCAAATATGGATACATTGGTAGCATTAAGTACGGGAATTGCCTATGTGTTTAGTGTGTTCAATATGTTGTTTGCCGACTTTTGGCATCAAAGAGGATTACACGCACACGTATATTTTGAAGCCGCAGCCGTTATCATCGCTTTTATTTTGTTGGGGAAGTTATTGGAAGAAAAAGCCAAAGGGAATAGTTCATCTGCCATTAAAAAACTGATGGGCTTGCAACCAAAAACGGTTGTTGTTATTCAAGCAAATGGCACAGAAAAACAGACCGCTATTGAAAATGTAAAAGTTAATGCTGTCATCTTAGTAAAACCGGGCGAAAAGATTGCAGTGGACGGAATGGTCATTTCGGGCAATTCTTATGTAGATGAGAGTATGCTGAGTGGAGAACCTGTGCCAGTTTTGAAAAAAGAAAACGAAAAAGTATTTGCAGGAACCATCAATCAAAAAGGTAGTTTCCAATTTAAAGCTGTAAAAGTCGGTAAAGAAACAATGCTTGCCCAAATCATCAAAATGATTCAGGACGCCCAAGGAAGCAAAGCACCTGTGCAGAAATTGGTGGATAAAATAGCAGGAATTTTTGTACCTGTGGTAATGGGCATTGCATTACTTACCTTTATTGTTTGGATGATTTTTGGTGGTGATAATGCCCTAGTTCAAGGGTTATTGGCTGCCGTTACAGTCTTGGTAATTGCTTGTCCGTGTGCTTTGGGATTAGCCACACCTACTGCCATAATGGTAGGCGTTGGCAAAGGTGCCGAACAAGGTATTTTAATAAAAGATGCCGAAAGCTTGGAGTTAGCCAAAAAGGTAGATGCCATTATTTTAGACAAGACAGGAACCATTACCGAAGGTCGTCCGCAAGTTACAGGCATTCAATGGATGAATAATGACGATAGCACAAAAGCTATTCTTTTAAGTATTGAAAAGCAATCTGAACACCCATTAGCAGAAGCGGTTGTAAAATATTTGAATGGTGTTGAGTCAATTTTACTTTCCAATTTCGAGAGTATTACAGGTAAAGGAGCAAAAGCAGACTATAATATCGAAAGCTATTTTGTAGGAAACAAAAAGTTATTATTTGAAAACAACATCAGTATTCCCGAAGAATTACAACACCAAGCAGATGAATGGAGCAAACTATCCAAAACCGTTATTTGGTTTTCGGACAGCAAACAAGCCCTTTCTGTAATTGCTATTTCCGATAAAATAAAAGAAACATCTGCACAAGCTATTCTAGAAATACAAGATATGGGCATTGATTTGTTTATGCTCACAGGCGATAATGAAGCGACAGCAAAAGCCATTGCCGAGCAAACAGGTGTTAAGCATTACAAAGCCGAAGTATTGCCACAGCACAAAGCCGATTTTGTAAAAGAACTGCAAGAGCAAGGCAAAACAGTAGCAATGGTGGGTGACGGCATAAATGATAGTACAGCATTAGCAACTGCAGATGTGAGTATCGCAATGGGAAAAGGAAGCGATTTAGCAATGGATGTAGCCAAGATGACTATTATTTCATCCGATCTGACTAAAATACCACAAGCCATTAAGTTGTCTAAACAAACGGTAGCTACCATAAAACAAAATCTATTTTGGGCATTTATTTACAACCTTATCGGTATTCCTATTGCAGCAGGAATTCTATATCCAATCAACGGTTTCTTATTAAACCCAATGATTGCGGGTGCAGCAATGGCAATGAGTAGCGTGAGTGTAGTAAGTAATAGTTTGCGATTGAAATGGAAAAAGTAATATAGTAAATCTTACAAATCAATTCCAAAATTGTACAACAATGAAGAATGGAATAGTAACGAAATTTACATCATTAAATAACAAATAAAATTTTTAAAACAATGGAAAATAAAGTACTGAAATTCAAAACAAACCTCAATTGTGGAGGGTGCGTATCAAAAGTACAATCAGACTTTGACAATGCCGTAGGGGTTTGTCATTGGAATGTTGGCACTGACAATAGCGACAAAATCCTTACGGTAAGTTCAAAAGGAATTACCGAAGATGAAGTAATAAAAATTGTTCAAAGCAAAGGTTTTAAAGCAGAAGTTATCAGTTGATAGGATCCGATAAAATATTAAAAAAAGCCAGCAGAGAACAATGTGTATAAGCAATAGCGGTTTAAGTGCAAACTTGAACCGTTTTTGCTTTTAATTAAGTATATTGTTTACCAAAAAGTAGCTGTGTAAAATCCACTACTGCTCATACACGAGACCGTTCTCAGCAAGCAAAATAAAGAAAATGGAAATAGCAGAATTGATTCTCGAATATATTAAAGTATTAGCTTGGCCTATTACCGTAATAGGAATATTGATAGCTTTTAGAAAGCGTATTTCACATCTTTTCAACAGAACAAAAAAACTTGAACTTCCTGGTGGCATTTCTCTTGAAGTATTTGAGGAAAAGATTCAAGAAGCAAAAGAATTAGCAAAGAAAGTTGAAAAAGAAGAGAGGGCAGTACCTGAAGGCAAAACAAGAGGAATAAAGCCAATTAGGACAGATACTGAAGTAAATAAAAGGATGATTGAATTAGGTTTAAAACCTTCACCAAGCGGACTGCAAATTTCCTATTACCATGATTTGGCAGTAACCGACTCAAGATTAGCATTAGCAGCATTAAGAATGGACATAGAATTGATGCTTAAAAATTTGGCCAAAGGATTTAATATAGAAACTGAGGAACGTGAATCGATTGGAAGATTAAATAGAAAATTATTAGATAAAGGTGCCACAAGCCACAATCAATATCAATTAATAAATAAAATGCTACAAATCTCAAATGCTGCTGTTCATGGAATCGAAATTAACGAAACTCAGGCTAATGAAGTCTTCGAGATAATGGAGATTCTAATTGAAGACTATAAATCATGGTTGTCATGGGGATTTGAAAGATAAAGCAAGCTGAGAACAAGCGGTATGATGCCAGCCTTCCTTCGTCAGGCCGTCACATACACACTCGCATTAATTGAAAAAGACAAATAGACATTGATTATAAAATATTGCTATTTATATCTTTCTAATACTTTTATATGTGATTTAATTCGTGTAAATAACAAGTTTGAATTGTTTTTTGTATCTTTGTAATGTTTATATATGTGATTTTAAAGATAATAATAGCAATTTTCAATGAAATTAGAATGGGGCATAATAAAGAGATTCTCTCAAAATGATACACCATGTTTTTCAACAGAGGATGCTCGGGAAGAATTCAAAAATATTAGTTCATCACACTTGACCAATACTCTAATGAGAATGGTGAAGAGCAATATGCTCATCCGTCTTAAAAGAGGATTATACTATATCATACCCCTTGAACATAATAGCCAAAAGTTTATACCGAATTGGCATTTGGTAGCTAAGTATTTAATGCGAAATAAAAACTATTACATTGGTTATTACTCTGCGCTTCAAATACACAAACTAATAACTCAACCTAGCTTGACAGAAATTGTGGTGACGGATGTTCAAATAAAACCGAGCAACATCAAAATCCAAGGAGTTAGGTTCCAGTTCGTTTATCACAAAAAAGATAGATTCTTTGGAGTAAGGAACACATGGATTGACAATTACAATAAGGTTAAATGTAGTGATCTTGAGAAAACCTTAGTTGATTCATTTAATAACCCACATTACAGCAATGGAATAGTTGAGATTGCAAAAGCAGTTTATGAAACACGAAACAAAATCGACCAGAGCAAAATAATGGACTACTTTACTAGATTGGGCAGCAAAGTAGCAGCAAGAAGATATGTATTCATTTGTAACCTTTTAGAAATAAGTTCATCATATCATGAAAGTTTATTACAAAACAACCTGACTGGGTCATTTCTTCGGTTGGACACATCGGCACCTGATGAAGGAAAAATCAACACTAGATATGAATTAAAAATTAATCGTGATATAAACACGATAAAAGAAGCAATGTACACATGATTAAACCTGGAGAAATCGATAAGACCGCCATCGAGAAGGGTGTAAGAGCGAAGCAAATAGAAAAAGACTATGTAATCTCATGGGTTCTGTGGGGAATTGCGAGAAATGAATTTTTAAATAACAACCTGGTATTTAAGGGAGGTACATGCTTAAAGAAAATGCACTTTAATGATTACAGGTACTCTGAAGACATAGATTTCACGCTACGTGATGACAATGTATCTGATACAGAGATATTAGAAAATTTTCGAGGTCTTTTCGAACAAGTATATGAAGAGTCAAGAATAAAGGCCAAAATAATTGAAAATTCCATCGACAATCATAAAGCATCAGGTAGCCTAAAATTTAAAATGAGTTAAGTGGCCACCCATGGGACGGACGAAATAAAAGTTGATGTCACCAGAGGAGAAACAATTGAATTTGACATACAGCATCGGGCAGTGTTCAACAACTATAGTGATCTTGAAGAAGAAGACGAAATACGAATTCATTGTTACTCTCTCGAAGAAGTATTGATCGAAAAAACAACTGCATTGATGG
>CAYRIF010000254.1:0-5681 GCA_964424205.1 uncultured Roseivirgaceae bacterium
GATTGTACATCTACCGCAGCTCCTGGATAAGAATTTTGACACCAAGTGCCACCCATAAAATCACGTCTTTCAAGAATACAGAAATCGTTGATACCTTTTTTCAATAAATTAATAGCAGCACATTGACCGCCAAAACCGCTTCCGATAATAATTATTTTATAACTTTTCATTTCAATTATTATTTTACAGCGTCTTTTCAATAATTGTATCTACAACTTTTTGCCATTGTTTATCTAACATCATATCATGGCAAATTCCTTCAAAAATAATGGGTTTAGTATTATATATTTTAGCTGTTTGATTGACTTCTTTTACAACTATGGCATTGTCTATTTCCCCACCCATGACTATGATTTTTGATTTTATTTTTTTAGGTTTTATCAAGTTAAATCCAAGCATTCCAAAATAGGCTCCAAACGATTCATTGTCAAGCATATTGTAGTATTCTTCTACATCATTGAAGGCTTGAGTATTTGAAAACATTAAGTTCAAATACAGTTTCTTATTCATTACCAATGTTTTGAGATTAAGCAGTAAATTTGCCTTTAGGAAACTTAATGGAAATTTTTTGAGCACATTAAATGTAGTTCCCCAATTCCCAAAAGGAGGAACAGAAGCCAGCAATACATTTGATTCATTTTCATTAGTTTCCAAATACTTTTGAAGTACATATCCCCCCATAGAATGCCCAACCAAACAAGGTTCTTTTCTGATATATTGAATGGCTTTTTTTACATCTGCAACGTATTGATTTATGGTTAAAAAATTGATATTTTTTCTTTTCACACTATTGCCATGATTAGAAAAGCTCAATGCATAAGCTTTATAACCTTGTTTTTCTAAGTAGGGTAAAAAATTCTTGTTATAATACCAAGCACCATGATACATCCCATGTAAAAACAAAAATGGCTTCTCAGATTTTAATATTTTAGGATTATTTTCTAATATTTCTAATTTCATATTTTCGAAAATCTTTTAGAGTATTGTATTAATTTTTTATCATCTTCAAAGCTTGATCTACCCAAATATAAGTTTCTACACCTGGAATCACTCCCTTTTTATTTCTTTTATCACATTTATTCCCAGTTCTAACAACAATCATATTTTCAGAAGGAATACAGATTACTCGTTGTCCTAAAAAACCAACCATTGAATAGAATGGTGGTTTATAGCTATAATCTGTCCAAGTACCGTAGCCATAAATTGGATGTTTTATTTTTCCATTTAGCGTATTTGGATGCGTCATTTTAGCTATAAATGTTGAATCTAATAATTGCTTTCCTTTCCATTTTCCGTTTTGCAAAAGTAGTTGCCCCATTTTAGCAAAATCACGCAATCGTGCTGACACACAACAAAATGCTTTTTCCAAACCGTTTTCGTTGTCCAAAGCCCAAGGAGCAGAAGCTTCCATGCCTAATGGTTTCCAAAAACTTTTAGATAAATATTCAGCCAAAGTTTGTCCAGTAGCTCTTGTAAGAATTATGGCTAGTAATCCTGTGGAACCGGATTTGTACTCGAATCTTTCTCCAGAAGTACTATTGAAATCAATTTTTAATAATTGATTTTCGAGATTTTTGCCGTAATAAGATTTAGTTGTTTCGTTTAGTGGCAAATAATATTCTTCATTCCAATTATAACCTGCAGTCATGGATGATAAATCTCCAATGGTGCATGTTTTTGCGAACGAATCATCTTTGTACTCGGGCAAAAAATCTGTGATAGGTTGTTCTAAACTTTTTATATAACCATCTTCTATTGCCTTACCTAAAAGCATTGTTGTAAATGTTTTAGCGACAGAAAATGAATTGGTCAAACTGGAATCAGCGTAATTGCCAAAATATTTTTCTGTAATTATTTTCCCATCTTTAACAATTAAAAACCCTGAAGAATTTAATTCATCCAATTTATTTTTGAGAATATTGGTGAGTGGTATTTTATTGAAATTTTCATGATATTCCCATATTTGGGGAGTTGCACTTGTTTCAATAATTCTGGTATCAAAATCTTTGTAGTCATCTATGTTCGCAGTAATTTTACCTTGTAAATAAGTGAGCCATCCAGCTTTAAAAATATATTCATTTCCTGTTGCAAAAAGTAGAATTGTGCCAAATATTAACAGTACGATAATGGCAACAAAAAATTTTTTGATTTTTTTTATCATAAATTATTCTTTTTATATTCGTCTCTATACGGTTTTACTTTGTTGTTAATTATGTTACAACCTACAACTGGTGCAATTTGATAAAGGTACTCCATGGCTAATACTCTTCCGATACCTGAATCATCGCTAGTATAACGATCACTTTACTTTTTAAATTTTTCGTTTTTGTGTTAATAGTTGCCAACGCCAGTCTGTCCAAAAACCATGTTTATTGATAGTCGTTCTATCAAAATTACTAAATTTCTTGGTAGGAAAGAGAAATTTAGTAATTTTCATTGTGCCTGTATTTTTGGTTGAATGGTGATACAACCTGCTTTTTAGTTGATTTCTGTAATTTTCAAGCCAAAGTAAGGTTATAAATGATACAAAGAGGTCGATTAGCCTTGCGATGCCGATAATATTCATCATTCTTTTCAGGTGGTAGGCAATGCATATAAAACCCACGTCAGCGGAGGCCCTTTCTTTGGTTTTTTGGTCATGATATGATCAAAAAACCATTGCCTTTTGATGGTGCCAAAAGGATGTGCTACAACGGCTTGTTTTTATGCATAATCTTTCGCCGGATGTCTTTAAACCCTACATCTACCATATTCAAAGAATGAACGAAGGCATCGACAAAGCGAATGCCATTGTTTTGTCAATGAACTAATCAATGGCTTGCGGAATTAGAATGGCCTGGTTGCTATCAAATCCTGTAACCTAATACGTAAGAATAAAAAATCATTTTACCAAATCACTGATTATTCCCTTGTTTTTTGGGGGGTTAGACAGGCTGGCGTCTCGGTATTATACCATTTTAACATCAAAATGCCGCATATAATCCGTTTCTTTCCTGTCTGCAGGCAGGTGGGTTCGCCCATGCATCACCTGCTGAACAAAAAATAACTCAGGTTGTTAGGCACCAGGGCTTTGTATTAGGTTCTTTGCGATGCACAGTGATTTATCGAAATTATCACATATTAATTCGTTTGGGATCCAATCATTTATTCTTTTTTTCTTAAAATCGTTTTTGATTTCCTCATTAATGCCTGATAAAATCACCGTAATATTTTCCCTTTTTAATATTTTTATTGTTTCTATTAAATTATGTAATCCTGTATCATCTATAAATGAAACGTGACGCATCCTAAGAATTAAAACCTTACTTTTTAATCCAATTACTTCTATTGTTTGCGAATAAGTCTTTGCAGATGCAAAAAATAAAGGGCCACTTATTTCATATATATTTATTCCTGTAGGTAGCCTTGAATAATCCTCTATTAAATCAGTATCAATAATATTATTTACTCTTTTCTCACTGATATCAGACATTCTTTTCATAAATAATATGGCAGATAAAACAATACCAATCTCAATGGCCACTGTTAAATCAACAAATACGGTTAATAAAAATGTTGTTAATAATACAAGAATATCAAAATAACTACCTTTAAGTATAGAAACAAATGAACGCCATTCACTCATATTATAGGCTACTACAATCAAGATTCCTGCCAATACAGACATAGGGATTAACTTGGCAAACCTTCCAAGAAATAACATAATTATCAGTAAAGTAATTGCGTGAATTATGCCTGCAATAGGAGTTCTTCCTCCATTCTTTACATTTGTTGCAGTTCGAGCAATCGCACCAGTCGCAGGAATTCCACCAAAAAAAGGAGTGGTAATATTGGCAATACCTTGCGCAATTAATTCTGTATTGGAACGATGTTTTCCTCCAATCATCCCATCGGAAACAACAGCTGATAATAGCGATTCAATCCCTCCCAATAACGCAATGGTAAGCGCGGGCGCTAGATAATGATGGAGCTCATTGAGGTGTACTGTCGGAATATTAAAACTAAAGCTATTCGGTATTTCTCCAAAGAATGTTTCAATAGTCGCAACCGGCAAATCCAATAGTTGCACAAGTAAGGTAATTGCAATGATTGCGATAAACGAGCCAGGAACTTTAGATGTTATTTTTTTAAAGAATATTGTAGTCAGAATGGTTGATACAGTTACAAGTAATGCAATAAAATTAAAGGTCTGTATGTTATCAAAATATAATAGCCACTTTTCAATAAACGCTGATGGAACTTTATCTATTGAAAGTCCAAGTGCATCTTTGATTTGCGTGGAGAAAATAACCAAGGCAATTCCACTTGTAAATCCTACGACTAATGGATGGGGAAAGTATTTTAAGAGTGTTCCGAGTTTTAAAAGACCAAATAATATAAGAATGATACCAGCAAGAACTGTAGATATAATAAGTCCATCTACACCATATTGTTCTACAATTCCATATACAATAATAATAAAAGCCCCCGTTGGTCCACCAATCTGAACCCGACTGCCTCCTAAAACTGAAATAATAAATCCTGCGACGATTGCTGTTATTAATCCTTTTTCGGGTGATACTCCTGATGCTACCGCAAACGCAATGGCTAGTGGTAAGGCGACTACACCAACGACTACTCCTGCTAATATGTCCCTGGTTACTTGTTTTTTGCTAATCCCCAAACGTAATAGCGAGAAAAATTTTGGTTTAAAAGGGCTCTCCATTTTAACAATTTTGCAAATAATAGGTGTACCTAAAATGGGCTGTTTATTCAGCGTGCAAATATAGTTAATTTAGTGGAGTTTCAACTTCTTTACTCTTATACCATATTAAAATGGTATTAATAGCCGCTCAGTTGGTAAGGGTATTACAATTTTTTGGTTTTTGACATCATGGTGTATTAAGCATTTGTGCTGGTTTGTGGCAATGCCTTGGCGTGTTTTGATGAAGGTTATTTCTGCAAAATCTGGTGATATCAGTATGCTTTTTTTTCTTATCATAAAATAGAATATTAGCGGATCGTCATATCTTGGGGTGGTGAATTTGTTGCAGTCCATTTACATCGGTAGTTGTTGCATTACCTTGTTGAGCCAGAGATTAAAAAAGGTATAAGAAACGTATTTGTAATTAAATGGGATATACGTATGTTTAGATTATAAAATTTTATGAAGCGATATATGCGTAGTACCCTAGATAAAATGTGTTCAAAGAATTTTAGTTTTTTAAATACGTTATGTATTTGCCTTTTCTTTCTAATAAGTGCTTGTGGGTTAGATAAAAATAAAATGGAAGAGGTTACAGAAGAGGAAGCGGGCATTTCAAATTTTGTAGGGTCAAAGACATGCGTGGCTTGTCACCAAGAGGCGTACTCAAAGTGGGAGGGATCCCACCACGAACAGGCGATGAAAATTGCGGATGCAACAAGCGTTCTTGGAAATTTTGATGACGTCACTTTTTCGAGTAAGGGTATTGACTATAGGTTTTTTAAAAAGGAAAATAAATATTTTGTTAACACAGAAGGGGCAGATGGAAATTATCATGATTATAAAATCAGCTATACCTTTGGGGTGACACCTTTGCAACAGTACCTGATTGCTTTCCCGGATGGTAAGTTTCAATGCCTACTTGTGGCATGGGATGCAAAAGAGAACAAGTGGTATGATCTCCAACCAAGCCTTGACATCCATCAAGAGGAATGGA
>CAYRIF010000255.1:0-5646 GCA_964424205.1 uncultured Roseivirgaceae bacterium
TCGTATTGTTCGGTTAATGTCGCTGATTAATTGGTTGATGTATTTTTTCATTTTTTTTTGTTTTTGGGTGGTAAAACTGACATTTTCTATGGATTTGTTCTCCATTTTTTTGTTACAGAAAACTATCATCACTATTGTGCATATACTGAGTTTCGTTAAAATCTAAACCTGTTTCAGGGTCATATTTTTTATTTAATCTGAAATAATTAATAACTATGGGGGCAGCATTTTGTCTTTGCGGGTTTGTTACGGCAATTTCATCTTTTTCTAGCTCCCCTGAACTATGAAAAAATTGAGCAAACCTACTTTTTCGGAGTGATACTTTTAGTTGTTCTGCACCGATAAAATCAAAATCTTCCAAAAGTTGTCTGTATTTTTGATCATAGTAGGCAGGAACAACTTTTACTCCATCAAATTGGCTGTAATATTCTTGTTCGCCATCTTTTGAAGGAAGAAAAGGATACAACCTTTGTAAGTGACCTTTTAGGTTTTGATAAACCTTATCATATTTATCCTGTGCACTTTCGCTAAACGAAGGATAAACAATATCAATATACTTTTGTAGCTCCATTTCTGATATTATTCCATTATCCATTGACTCAATAGTTTTGAGCACAACAAAAGTTCGAGAAATAATATCTTCATCATAAATATACTTGTCATTTTCATTTCTTTCAAGAAAAACAATACATGTACAGGGCTGTTTCTTTCGCTTCCTATTTACTCTGCCAAATCGTTGAATAAGAGCATCAAGTGGTGCAGGTTCTGAGAAAATAATGTCATAATCAATATCAAGGCTTACCTCAATTGCTTGGGTGCCAATTAGTAGGTTTGGTTGAGATGTACGTAAGGTTTTTTCAATTCTATTTCTATCTACAGCAGCAAATCTCCCATGAATTAATAATGCTTCATGTTTTGTTTTAAATTCATCAAATACCAAACGTGATGAATCTACGGTATTGCAAACAACAAGTACCTTTTTACCATCATTTAGAGCAGATTCAATGCTTGTATAATTATTGGCAAGAAGACCCTTTCTTAGCTCAAGTTTATGCCTTTTAAAGCTGGAATAAAGATGCTCATTTGCTTTTATCTCTGAATACGACCCAATCGCTTCTCGAATAAGTTGTTTCAAAAAAGTTGGTAAAGTAGCCGTCATTATGAAAATTTTTGCTTGCATTTCTTTTGACAAAAATTCTAGCAAAATGATTATTTGGGCTGTAACTTCAGGGTCGTAGGCATGTATTTCATCAAAAATAAAATATCCGCCGACCCACTCAAACATACCTTTTTCAAAGCCTTTTAATCCAAAAAGATGTTTGAGCAATTGAAAAGGAGTTAGGACTTTAACGGGGGTTTGTAAGGTTTTAAATTGTTGTTTAACAATTTTTATTTTATCTTTTAATGTCTGTAACTCGCGAGCATCTTCAAAGAGCTTATCATATAAGTAGGCATTTAACTTGCCATGTACCATTCCTACCATTTCATGCCCCAGTCCATATTTGTCATCAGAAAGTCTTTCAAACATAGCATTAATTGATGCAGTAAATGGTAGAATGTAAAAAGTACGACCTTGTCCAGTTTCGTTTAATTGGTGTTTTAACCAGAGAAGCGAAGCTTCCGTTTTTCCTGAGCCTGTTGGAGCAGTTAATATAGTACTACCCAATGTTTTCGCTGCTATTTGCTGATGAGAATAAAGGCTATTGCCTTTATTCTTTAAGTGTTGAACCATAGTTTGTAAAAACAAAAAATTGGAGTCACCTAAATTAGGAAAATCAGTTATAAAACCTGATGCTAAGTGATCACTCTGAAAGAAAGCTCCAATTAATAGAAGAAGCGTATGGTAATACTGCTCTTTTTCTTTTCTTTTTGCCTTCTTTACTTCTCTTCTGTACTCAACAATTAAATCTTTTGGATTTAGAGCTGGTATTTTATCAGGTAAAAGACTTCTTTCAAATGTATTAGCAATTTTGATTGCTTCTTTTTGAATTAGTTTGGAAAATTCATCATCAAATTCTTGATTGTTGTCCTCATAGTTACTTGCAATAAAAGACCTTAACCTGTCATAACTTCGGTGATGTCCTGCGACAACTCTCATTACTATTTTTTTGTCATCATTATTTAAGGCTGATATAGCGGCTGCAAAGGATAAAGAGAATAATTCATGTCTTTGTTCGTGCCATTCACTTTCTTGTCCTTCAAGAATTTTTTGAAATTCAGAATGAGATTTACCCAAATCATGCGTAATTATGGCAAATTTAAGTAAAATCCAAAAGTTTTCTTTTTCTGCAACGGTTTTTGCTAATGGAAATGAAACTTGAAGCTTTTCCCAAACCGTTAACACATCCTTTGTGTGTTGAAATAATGTTGTTTGCGGTTCTGATTTAGCTAAAAGGACTTTACCCATAATTAAAATCTAATTGATGGAAGTAAATATCTACACCATTTTTTCCCATGGATTCATCTCTGTAGGCTGTTATTTTTGATGTGAAATCAGGTGCAGAATACTTGATAATTGTGTAAGGTGATGCACCAAGACTTTTTCGTGGAAACTCATCTGTAAAGTATTGGGGGAGTGCTTGTATCTTCCCAGGTAAGAAATTGCCCAATAAGGGAATGATTTGTCCTTTTATCTTAGTCGCATTGTCTATTCTTTCTAAATTCAAAGGCTCTTTAGAAATGGTAACTTTAGCTAAATCGCCTGATCTTCCTAGCAATATGTCATAGTATGGCTTACGCAAATAATCAACTAGTTTTTCATCTTTTAAATAAATCGAAAGACTCGAATCTGCTAAGAATTCACGGTGAATAACATTTGACTTTGCACTATTGGATGGCAATCCATTTGAGTTTAATTGAATCATATAGATAGTTTCCAAATCATAGGTTTTTCCCTCGTATTCAAAATAATATCCTATTTCCAAGTTTTTATGCTTCAAATATTTACCTGCCGCAGCATTCAGAATACCCAATATAGTGCTAAGTGGCGGAACATCTAATGTAGGCTGGAT
Source organism: uncultured Roseivirgaceae bacterium (assembly GCA_964424205.1). GTDB lineage: Bacteria > Bacteroidota > Bacteroidia > Cytophagales > Cyclobacteriaceae > CAYRIF01. The sequence continues at coordinate 3,012 of CAYRIF010000255.1, forward strand.
TCCACTAATTAGATTAGGGTATCTAAACCCAGCAGTCCACGAGTTTATATCTATTCGATAAGCTTGCATTATTTTATAAGTTTTGTTAAATCTTGGCAATAGGAATCAATAGCTTCATTGATTGATTTCACCTGTAAGTGGCTTGTCTCATTTGCTAGTTGCTCTAATTCCTTCAAGTCACTTTTGTCCAAAAAACCATTTCTTATACCAATATAAATAGTTCCTACAAATTGCTCATCAAAGTCACTTAAAACTTCCTTTAAACCAGCAATATTAAGATTGAAGGTTCTGTTATTTAGTCCGCTATTGACAACGTGAGTAAAAGGATGGTTACCTACATTCATTGTAGATAAAATGATAAATTTGGGGGCAACGTCAGCCATGTTGCTTGTTTGCATTGCTCCACCAGAGATATACTTTAGTGCTTGGATGGTTTCAATTATTCGCTTTTTACGAGTCTCAGCATCTAATTGAATTAATTTTTGGGGCATACCTTTGGAATCAAGAACAAAAACATCATCAACTTCTACTGCTCCTTGTTCAATTGCTTCTTTTTTTAGTATATCCGTTAGATTCTTATATCCAGTCTTATTGTAGTTTGAAAAAGTTCCAACTTGGGTTAAATCCAATGCAAACATTCCTTTCATGATAGCACTATATTCTTCTTTACTGTAAGGTACAGAGTCTCCTTCCTGTCTAGCCATACTAGACCAATTCTCTTCTGTAGATACAGATGTTACTGAAATAATTGCTGAATTTTTTAATGGTGAAATACGGGTAACTGTTACATTTTCTGTTTTTGTTTTTCCTTTTTTGTCCTTTTCTTCATTTCCATCCTTATCTAGCTTTGGGGCTTTAGCTGCACGCATATACCCAAAGATGTCATCATCAGGATGTTTAATTGGATTTGCTGCAGTAAACGCAATTTTTTTCTCTCTTGTGATTGGAGACAGTTCCCAATTGAAATGTTTTTGTAGTGTGTTTCTCCACCAAAATCGCCATGCTTGACCAGAAACATAGGTATATTTCTGACCATTTTTATAAATAGATTTTGTAGCTACGGCATTGTCAAAACTGCTTGTTGAGCTTTTTCCTGCATTATTGAGTGCGGCAACATCTACATCAATTAAGATAAAACCTTGTGTTTTGAGATTTTTCATTTTTTATTTTTTTTAAAATTAGGAATTTATTTCTTCTTCTAGTTCTGTCTGTATTGGCTCATCAAACCAAATCTCTTGCTCATGCATCTTCTGGTAAATAGCTATGAGCAGTAGATCTTGGATTTCCTGCCAATACGTACCGTCTGGGAACAATTCAAGTGCATATTCTTCTAATGAAAAAAGTGTATCACTGTTTTGTTGGTCTAGATTTTCTTCTTCCAGTTTTCGTAGCACCTTTCGGAAAAGAAATGCCTTTTGGGGGGTTTGTAATGAGCGCACCTTTTTCTTAAGGTTATTAGTGTCATTTAGGACGAAATCAGCAATTCTTTCAATTACTGTTAAAGTTTTTTGATTCATATCTCTAAGTTGTTTTTGGTAAAGTTTGACAATTTCAAAGTTGAATGGACGATGTTGTTTAGAAACCCAATTTAGAATGGGTTTTAAGATGGATTTGTTAGTGAGTAAAGATTTGTAAATTGGATTATACCAGTTTTTAAACCCTTGATAACCAACATTTTTCGTTTCTTTTTTTTCAGTTACACGAAATAACCCAGTTTGATAATTATACTCAGCTGTTTTTTTTCTAAAATAAGAATTTACAAAGCTTTGCCAATCCTTTTTAAACGTGCGATGATTGACAGATGTAATAAACTTAAATAAAGTAGCTGAAAAATTATGCAGTTCTATTTCGGGAGAAGCCCCAAAATTGGTAAAGAGATACAAGTTTAACTCTACTTGACTCTGGATAGTGTTATCTTTTGCTTCAATCAGCCAGTTCTGGGCAAAGTCAAACAAGGCACTTGATGGACTTTTGTGATTCCAGTTATTGATTCCTGTTGATGTTTTAGTTGCTATTTTTCTATTGTTTTCATTTATATTTTCCTCTACGAAATAGGTGATTATCTCATCGTCATTACTTTGTAATATAGCAATTCTTCCAAGTAGTTGAATGCTCCCATATGGTACAAAAAACATGCGTATTAAGGCTTCTTTTGAAAGCATTAACCCTCCTTGGAAAGCATGGTGAAAATTGATAAAAGTACCTGAGCCTGCAAGAATATGATTATCTCGCCCACTAGTGAACAAGTTTGTTTTTTCTCCCATAATACGGCAGTAGCCTTCCTCGTGCGGCAATTCATTATCAATTAACTTTTGAAAATAAGATATTGTTTCAGATATTTTTTTATCAGCTTTAAAGGCGGGTTGGGTGATTTTGGAGTTGAGAAAAAAAGCATTAAGTTTTGCATTCCAATTTTTAACGTATATATCGGTTGTTTCTTTTAGTAGTTTCTGGATGTCAGTATGACCTTTTTCCTGAAATAGAATTTCAATCACTTTTCCCCCGATATCGGTGAAAGGATCTCCTGTTGGCTTGGTTAGCCAGTCTAAGTTTATTTTCTTTTTGTCTAATTGCATAAAAAATTATTTTCCACAAAGTTAACCCCCTACCTACCGAACTCACCACCATACCCCCT
>CAYRIF010000256.1:0-4228 GCA_964424205.1 uncultured Roseivirgaceae bacterium
CCATTTTGATGTTAAAATGGTATTAATAAGCATTTTCATCACCTTTCATTAGGGTAGACATGGTCAAGAAGATAATTTTGAAATCCAAAACCATTGACCATTTTCTAGAATAGAACCTGTCAAGTTTAACTCTTGGCTGCATGAATACATTGTCGTTTCCTCTGAATCCTTTTATTTGAGCTAACCCAGTAATGCCAGGTTTGATAATATAACGAGTCATGTATTTATCAACTTCCCTTTTAAATACTTTGTCTACCTCAAGTGCATGAGGCCTAGGGCCAACTACGGCCATTTGTCCTAAAAACACATTGAGAAACTGTGGCAATTCATCGAGACTAGTTTTTCTTAAAAAAGCACCTATTTTGGTGATTCTACTATCATTTTTAGAATTCACGAGCTTAAATTCATTATTGTCACTAATGTACATGCTCCTAAATTTATAGCAGCCAAATTCTTTTCCATCTTTTCCTCGCCGCATCTGCTTAAAAAATACAGGCCCTTTAGAATCTAGTTTTATCAGCAATGCAATGAGTGGAAACAACCAACTGAAGACCAATAGAATGAGGGCAGATGAAAACAAGACATCAAAAGTTCTTTTGATTACCCTATTTTTATTTTCATCCAGTGGTGTTGACGAAACATTAAGCACTGGAATAGCATCATACCTTTCGAGTGTAATTGATTTAGAGGAGAATCCTCTAAAATCAGTTAAAAGCTTTATTTTTATTAAATTGGAATCGCCAAAGTCTATTAATTTTTTAACAAATGAATGTTCTACATAAGGAAGGCAACAATAGATGTCATCCACTTCATTTTCTATCACATAAGATTGAATGTCATTAAAATTACCTAACATCTTATTCGCATTACTATTTTCATTGTCAAAGAATCCTAGCAGCTTAAAACCAAATTCGGGGTGGGAAGAAAAGTAATGCTGCAATTCCAAAGAGAGGTCTCCATATCCTACTACAACAACGCTTCTAAAATTAAACCCTTGCTTACGGTAGGCTCTTAGTAAATAGTGGAAAACTACTTTCCAAGAAAATAACAGAATCGCAAATATTAGATAACTGGTAAAAAATTGTTCTCTGGAATATATTGCTTGAGATTTTAATAAAAACCAAAAGGAGGCAACCGTGAATAAATGGACGATGATGATTGTCATGTGATTACGTAAAACAGTAATCAACCTCGAAATCCTTGATATTTTGTACGGTTTAAAAAGAATTGTTAAAACAATCCAAGTAAGATTAAATAGTATAATTGAGTAGAAATAAGGATTTCCCAAAAGACCTTCTGCGAAATTGAATCGGTCATAGTCCTCATGTGAAGGATTGAATACCCTGAATTTAAGTAAAAAAGCAGCGGCAAAAGAGAGATTCAGAATGAGAAGATCTCCTATCGCATGGATGTATTTAATATACTGTGAATACCTTGATGACATAGCTTTTATTCTTTTACTAGTTGATATAATATTGTATGTGTGCAAATCTGCAACTGATCTTCTTTTTTTTCATTTCAATTAGTTGACTCATGTTACACTGGTTATAAAAGGCAATTAATTAATAGTTAAAGTTCCTCTTGCGCTTGTACATCCCAAAGGGGCAATGTTCAAGCAAATTTTCTCACAAATAGTGAACGCATTAACCATCAGGCTATTATAAAATAAGGAACAAACATTCAATTTACTTACATGTCTAATTATCGCGCTTACCCTTACCTGTATATGAAATACACCTATGCTTCTGATAACCCTACCAGATTTGATTACTATTCTTTTGGTAAAACAAGTTTTAGACAAAATAAGGGTATTAGACATATTTTGGGTTAGTACAGTTAAAAATGGAGGCCATGACTTTTTCATCATCTTAAGTGACTTTTTTATTCATGACGGATCTTTCATATCTCTAAAAATTATACTATGTGAAAGAGGACTGCGGGGGGCTGTTGGATAGCATAATTTAAATATTGCAATTTGTTATTTTTGCGATACTTCTTTCTGGAAAACTTACGTATGTAAAAATTATAAGTTAAAAGGTAGAATGTTTGACAAATCGATGTAAAAACTATATTTTGCAAGGATTTTTAAAATATAGACTTGCATATTAGTCTGTACTATGGAAAGTTATTTTTACAATTATTAACAATAAAACTCATACACTATGACAAAAAATTACATGAATCATTTCTTAACTCCAAGACGATTAGGAAGTTGGCAGGGTAGCGGCTTAGCACTGGGTGCTATTTTCGTTTTTTCCTTGTTTTTTTCTTCACCAATTTTTGCTCAGTCTGCAAAAGGGAAAAGAGATATTTTGCAAAAAACAAATGTTACGAGACTTCAACAAATGAAGGTAACGTTTGAAAAAAGACAAGTAGAATTAAAGAAAGAAGCAGAAAGAATAGCAAAAATGAGAGGATGGGCATTGAAAAGAGTAGATGCGAAAGGAAATTTTATGGAGTTGCAGCGGCTTGACCGAAATGGCAACCCAATGTATTACATTACTGATGGCAATGCCCCGCTAAATCTTGGCGGAGCTAATACTACAAACGCAAGTGCACTTTGGACAGGCGGAAGTTTAGGGCTTAACCTAAATGGTGAAGGAATGACAGTCGGTGAATGGGATGGTGGCGCAGTAAGAGCGACACACCAGGAGTTTAATGGCAATGTAAACCAAGATGACGGTGCGATAACTCAATCCGACCACTCTACACATGTGGCGGGGACGATGGTGGCGCAAGGCACAAATCCTAGCGCAAAAGGAATGGCAAGTGCTGCCACATTATCAACACATGATTGGAATAGTGATGACGCTGAAATGGCTGCAGCAGCGGCAGGGGGTTTGCTTATGTCAAATCATTCCTATGGATGGAACTCACTTTTTCTAGGCATTGAGCAATTTGGCAGGTATGATGACCAAGCACGGGACTGGGATGATATACAACATAATGCACCTTTTTATTTAATAGTAAAATCAGCGGGAAATGACCGCGGTTCTTTTAACACAGGTAAAAATGGGTACGATTTAGTAAGCGGTGCAGGAGCATCAAAAAATACGATGGTTGTAGCAGCTGTTGAAGAGGTGGCAAATTACACTGGCCCTAGTAGTGTGGTGATGTCAAGCTTCTCAAGTTGGGGCCCTACCGATGATGGAAGAATTAAGCCTGATATTTCAGCAAAAGGAGTTTCAATGTTTTCTTCTATTGCGAGTGGTGATGCGGCATATGCATTTTTTAGCGGAACGTCAATGGCTTCACCTAATACTACAGGATCATTGACATTGGTACAGCAGCACTATAATAATGTGAATGGAAATTTCATGAAAGCATCTACCTTAAAAGCACTGTCCATAGCAACTGCGGAAGAGGCAGGTGATGCGGATGGTCCGGACTATGAATTTGGTTGGGGATTATTGAATGTTGAAAAAGCAGTGCTTGCCATAAATAATGAAGGTGTCTCATCTGTGATAGATGAATTGACCTTGAACGATGGAGGAAGTTATTCAACGACTGTTAATTCTGATGGTACTCAACCATTGACGTTGACTATTGCTTGGACTGATGTGGCAGGTACGCCTAATGCGGATGTGCTTGACGATCCAACATTGATGATAGTTAATGACCTTGATGTGAGAATAACAAAAGATGGAAACACCTTTAATCCTTGGGTTTTAGACCCTTCAAATCCCTCTGCGGCAGCGACAACTGGAGATAATTTCAGAGACAATGTTGAAAGAATTAATATTAATGCTACTACTGCTGGAGCTTATACAATAACAGTAACCCATAAAGGAACACTATCTGGTGGAAGTCAAGATTTTTCTTTGATTGTTACTGGTGCATCGGCAGGCCCACCACCTGTTTGTGATGCAACTATACCAGCAGGTTTAGCTTCAAGCAACATCGGTGAAACTACAGCAACGGTTTCGTGGAATGCAGTGGCTTTAGTAGATTCTTATGATTATAGATATAGAGCAACTGGCACTACTGCATGGACAGATGTTAATACCACATCTACCTCAGCTAATCTTACGGGTCTAACAGCTTCAACTGAGTACGAAGTTCAGGCGAAATCTAATTGTACGGCCAGTTCATCCGCTTACAGCACATCCTCAACATTCACGACAGCCGATGAGCCCATGCCATGTACGGTCACTGTCCCTACGGGATTATCAGTATCAGGGGTAACAGCAGATGCAGCGACAGCAAGTTGGGATGCAGTAGCAGAAGC
>CAYRIF010000256.1:4328-5600 GCA_964424205.1 uncultured Roseivirgaceae bacterium
ACAAGTAATACAGCAACAAGTACTACAATAGGGTGGAATGCAGTAGAAGGGCTTAATTTTCACCAGTATAGGTATAGACCAACAGGAACAAATGGATGGACCAATGGGACAGTATCAACGAATGAATTAGTACTGAATGGCCTGACAGCAAATACAACATATGAGCTGAATATCAGATCAAACTGTTCTACAGGCAACTCACCGGTAGCCTCATTTACGTGGACTACCGATGGCGGTGGCGGCTCAACCTGTGATGTGCCAAGTGGACTAAGTGCAGGCAGTGTATCAGAGACAGGAGCGACTATCTCATGGAGTGGCGCAAGTGGTGCGAATAGCTACAACTACCAATACAGAGAGAGTGGAACAACTACTTGGACCACTGCTAATACAGGTTCAACAAGTGCCACACTGAGTGGATTGACTGCAAGCACGAGTTATGACTATCAAGTAGAGAGTGTCTGTACAGGAGAGACCTCAGGATACTCATCGACATCGACATTTACGACGACAAGTGGTGGTGGCGGTGGAGAGACGAGTTGTGATATAGCGCCACAGAATTTAACAGCAAGCACGACAGGTAGTACAGCCAACATTGATTGGAGTCCTGTATCAGGCGCAGCGATTTATCAGTACAGATACAGGTCAACGGGTGCATTTACGAATGGCACGTCAACTACTAATTCAGTATCTCTATCGGGACTGTCAGCCAATACTACTTATACTTTACAGATTAGATCATTTTGTGGCTCTTTCTCACCAGTAGCTGTGTTTAATTTCACGACAGCATCAGGGAGTTCTACAAATGCTTTTAGCACTAATTCTGTCTCAAGATTCACCGAAGGAGTAACGGTATATCCAAATCCTGCAGAAGGCTTTGTGAAAGTGAACATCGCTGACATTGCTGGCGCAAGCGTAAGGATATATGATGTGAAAGGCGTGGTAGTAAAATCTATGAAAGTAAATTCAAATTATACGGAGATAGACATTACAAACCTTAAAAGCGGCATGTATATCATGAAAGTTATCACAGACAATGCTTCAACGCAGAAACGATTTGTTAAAAAATAAATACTAACCATTGATGGGTCTTAAAAGCCATCTCACATATGTGAGGTGGCTTTTTTTATGAGATAATACTATCTTGCGATTTATATGTGTCATTATGAAAATAGAAAAACCATTCAACCAATTTTCGTTTAAAAAGATTTGCTACTTCATAGACAATCATAAAAGATATACAAACTTTAATACTTTAGGTTTATATCGTTCTAT
>CAYRIF010000257.1:0-1728 GCA_964424205.1 uncultured Roseivirgaceae bacterium
GACCCTGAGAATAATTGGTTTCCTGATTTAGATGATTTATATAATCAGGTTAAATACAACCCCAATATTATTGGTATTTTAATCATCAACCCTGATAATCCTACAGGGATGGTTTATCCTTTGGAAACTCTGAAAAGAATTGTTGCCATTGCCAAAGAATTTAACCTGATGGTGATTAGTGATGAGGTGTATTACCATGTTACTTATAATGGTGCAAAAACATATGCTTTGGCAGAATTGATAGAAGATGTGCCAGGAATCGCATTGAAGGGAATCTCAAAAGCATTGCCTTGGCCTGGGTCACGATGTGGGTGGATGGAGTTTTATAATAGCGCCAAAGATGATGAGTTTTCCGGACTTTGTGATACACTTGAAAGCGCGAAAATGACTGAAGTTTGTGCGACAACATTACCACAAAAAGCAATTCCTTTGATATTGGGAGATGATCGTTTTATGTCTTACAGGAAAAACCTGAATGAACAGATAGGGGAGCGGAGTAAGATGATTGCTGACATGCTAAAAGACATTCCTTATATCACGTTCAATGAAACATATGGTGCCTTTTATAATACCATTGTTTTTAAGAAAGGGGCTTTAAAATCAGGGCAAAAACTTGTAACAAACCGACCGGAAATACAAAAACTGTTATTGGAATGGATTACTGATGACCTTGCCTATGATAAACGATTTGTGTATTATTTGTTGGCAGTGGAAGGGGTGTGCGTCGTGCCTTTATCATCGTTTCACTCTGATTTGATGGGTTTTAGGGTGACACTGCTTGAGGAAAACAAAGAATTATTGCAAACTACTTTTCTTAAGATTAGGAAGTCAATTTTGGATTATTGTCGCACTTGTTGCGACACCCCCTAAAATCAGCTATAAATTAAGGAGACCTCGCAAAAGGCTACATGGGGATAGTGGATGTAATTATGGAGACTTTAATGGGTGCGGGGATTGAAAATAAAGTAGCCCCACAAAATTTTGTGGGGCTACTACTGTTTGAAAGGGACTTGGTAATTATTTTATCAAAAACTCTGTTCTTCTATTGAGTTGATGTTGGTCTTCTGTACATTCTTGGTCGTCTCCACAGTTGTTAACTAATTGTTTTTCACCGAAAGAATTGCTACTTATTCTACTTTTCTTTATTCCTTTCTTGACAAGGTAGTTCATTGCCGATGTTGCCCTTCTTTTTGCCAACCTATCGTTGTATGCATTTGTTTGGCGACTGTCTGTATATGAACTTAATGCAATGGTAATATTTTCATGACTTTTCATAATTTTGACAATCTTTTCTAGTTGTGTTATGGCATCTTTTCTGATGACACTCTTATCTAGGTCATAATAAATATTGGTAATTCGGATCACGTTAGCTACTTTTATTCCTTGTTTGGTGAGCGATGTATTTAGCGCATCTTCATTGCCTTCGTAACTAATAAATTCTTCTGTTCCAAATAAAAATTGTTGATTTGAACCACTTATGTTTTCAACCAGTAAAAGGTCAACTTTTTTCGCTTCTCTTATTTTTTCCCCTACGGCTATTGCAGGAACTTCCGGTGTCTTTTTAAAGAGCGTATTGACTTCCATGTCTTCTGTTATTCCTTTAGTATCCACTAAAACTGGATTGTTAATGTATGTCTCCGAAATGTTTTTAATTTCATATTCTTTTCCTGGAACGGCATCAAATTGAATTTTATTGCCATCCATTATGAAAGGAATTTCTCTCCCAGT
>CAYRIF010000257.1:1828-5594 GCA_964424205.1 uncultured Roseivirgaceae bacterium
CGGCATCAAATTGAATTTTATTGCCATCCATTATGAAAGGAATTTCTCTCCCAGTGGCTTTGTCAACAACAACAATTTCTTGCGAAGATAAATTCAGACTTTCACCCGTTTCTTTATCTTTCAGGTAACTAACAACTTGAATTTTATTCACTCTTAAAGAGTAGATATCATCATCTCCCTTTCCTGTTGTTCTATTAGAAGAAAAATAGCCCATTCTTTCGGTGTCGTCAAATATAATTCCAAAATCATCCATTGGTGTATTTACTGGATAACCAAGGTTGATGACATCAGAGGTAACATTATTTCCTTTTATACTTGCCTTATATATATCAAGTCCGCCTAGGCCGGCATAACCATCAGAGGAAAAGTATAAGGTTTTATCTTTTGATAAGAAAGGGAACATCTCATTTCCTTTGGTATTGATGCTGCTTCCCATGTTTAAAGGCTTACTCCATTTTCCGCCATTTAAAGTTGACATATAAATATCCGTTCCTCCTTGTCCGCCGGGCATATCAGACACAAAATATAATGTGTTGCCATCAGAGGATAGGGTAGGATGTCCTACAGAGTATTCATCACTGTTGTAAGGGAATTCTGTTAAGTTGGACCAGCCATTGTCAGCGGTAGCTTCCGCAAAGAAAACCTTTAATTTTATTGTGCCATCTTGACTTTGTTTGACCTTCTTATTATTGATATTGTTTCTTGTGAAAATCATCTTATTGCCATCTTCGTAAAAAACTACGGTTCCCTCATTGAATTTTGAATTCACTTTTTTATTAAACCTAGTTGGTGGTGCTAAATTACCAGTTTCTCCAATTTTACTAAAAAATAGATCTAGATAGGGTCGGTCATTTTTTCTAGATTTAGTAGTATTTCTTTCTGAAGCAAATACTAATCCTTCCTTATAGTAGCTTGGAGAGAAATCCGCTACTGCTGTGTTGATTGCCACTTCTGCAACTTCGTACATGGCAGAATCGGCATAAAAATTAGCCATTTCATTAATACCAGCTATTTTTTCTTTTGCTCTGGGATCTCCAGATACTGCATCATTATAGTTTTTATACCACACTTTGGCAACCTCATATTCACCGATACTGCTCATTGCTTGTGCGTAGTATAATTTATCAATGGGCGATACAACTTCTGTATTTACTACTTTCCCGTACCAGGCGGCAGCTTCTGTGGGCTGATTTAATTTCCTGTAGCTTTCTGCTATTCTTAGTTTTACGGCGTTATTCTCCCGGTCTTCTACCAATATTTTTTTGTACAACGCAATGGCTTCGGTATAGGCATACAAATCGTAATTCATATTTGCTTTTTCTAACAGGTTATTGCTATTTTTTCCGAATGCAGCTGACATGGTTTGTCTGTTTGCATCTGCGCCTACTATCTGTGCTTTTGAAACACTTCCTAAGAGTATAAAAATGATTGCGAAGCTTATTCTTTCTATTTTTATTCTGGTCATTTTATGTAGTGTTTAATATCTTGTTTAGTTTCAATTAGAAATATCTCGGAGAAATGACTCTTCTTCTCTTAGTTTTTATTCTATAATTAAGCATAATTTCATGTGATCCTGAAGTGCCTCTTCTTAGGTCAGTTGTATTGGCGAAGTCAAAGGAATAGCCTAATAGTAGCTGATCTGTCAACTGAAATTCTACCAATGCATCTATGTCAGCCATTGATCTCCATGAAACTCCTACCCATAGTGCATTGTGAAATAAGAGATTAGCGTTTAAATCTAATTGAATAGGTGCTCCTCCTACCATTTTCACCAAGGCATTCGGTTTGAACTTTACACTATTACTCAGGTTAAATACATAGCCAGTTGTTAAGAAATAATGCCTACTTTGCTTTGCTTCGGCACTCGGATCAGTTCCTACATCGTTTGTTAAATCGTTAGTAATTAATTGCGGTGCAGAAAAGCCCATATAGTATTTATCAGTGTAGTAATAAATTCCTGCTCCAAAATTTGGCAGAAATTTGGAGAAATTTTCAGCATATTGCTGTGTTCCTTGAACGTCTAATTCTTTTAGATTTGCCTTGTAGCTAGTAAAACCTATTTGCAACCCCATTGACAACGTCCCTTTCTCTGTTTGTATTCTGTAAGCCGAAGTAATGGCGGCCCCTGTTTGATTGAACACCGTTATTTTGTCTCTAATTAGCTGCATGCCCAATGCTACGTTGCTGTTGTTGATAGGCGAATGAATGGCGAATGTTTGCGTGGAGGGGGCGCCATCTATGCCTGCCCACTGCTCTCTTAAAAGCATGGTGGCACTTAATGTTTCATGGCTGCCTGCATAGGCAGGATTTAATGCCATGCCGTTAAACATATATTGTGTAAATAGGGCATCCTGCTGGGCATTACTTGTCCCTCAAATCATCATGAAGCCAAATATCAATGCTAGTTGCTTTAATCTATTTCTTTTCATTGTTTTAGTATTTTGTTGTTAAAAGTGGAGAGAAATCTTTTTAACCCTTCTCTCTCTTTTCTCTCTATTTTATTTATAAATAACTACGTATCCTGTTTGTGGTTTACTACCATCTTTTTTGTCAATGATATAGAAGTATGACCCATCGGGTAATTGCTTTTTACCTAGTACAATGCCTTTGTTTGATTCTCCTCTCCATACATTTGTTGTATTGTCATATCCTTTGATTTCATATACCAGGTTACCCCATCTATTGTATACCCTCACCTCATTGTTAGGATATTTGTTAATTCCCGCTATTTCCCAATGATCACTATCTGCGTTTCCATTATTAGGAGAGAAACCTGTATAGACTTTTAAATCTTCTGGGTCTATCTCTACTACCCACGAAACCGTAGCTGTATTGCCATCTGCATCTGTGGCAGTGATTGTTACTTCATAAACATTGTCACTATTAGCATCTTGAGGATTGTCAAAAGCTTGCCCTATCATCGTTACAACACCAGTTTCAGGATCAATTGTAAATATGGCAGCATCATCTCCAGACAATGTATAAGTCACATCGCCGATTGGTGAATCACCACTTAATGTTGGGGTCTCACTTGTGTACATTGTGTTCTCACTGAGTAAGACATCACCTATTGTATCGATGGTGAAATTTGCTGTTTCCACAACATTTTGAACAGTTATAGTCCAAGCTTCAGTATCCGCATTTTGATCATCATCTGTTGCTTGGATGGTTATATTATAAATATTATCCCCATTTCCATCTTCTGGATTTTCAAAATCTCTTGCAATCATAGTCACCACGCCTGTCACAGGGTCAATGGTAAACAAATCTGCTTCAGGTCCTATTAAACTGTAGGTGATGTTTCCTATAGGAGTCCCACTAATTACAGGTAGTACGCCTGAATAGGCTGTGTTTTCATCAATGACTATATCTACAATTTCCTCGATTGTAAATACCATCGGCTCAACCACATCATCCACGGTCACCGTCCAATCTTCGGAATCACTATTACCATCCGCATCAGTAGCAGTAATCACCAATGCATAGACATTGTCAGTATTATCATCCACAGGACTTTCAAAATCCCGTGCCACCATGCTCACCACACCAGTAGTCGGATTGATAGTAAAGTCACCTGCATCCGTACCACTTAACGTATAAGTCACAGCGCCTATTGGTGCATCCCCAGATAAATTAGGTGTTACGCCAGTATAAATTGTATTTTCATCCACATTAGTATCCGCAATGGCATCAATGGTAAAGTTTGCCACTTCAACCACATCATCCACGGTCACCGTCCAATCTTCGGAATCACTATTACCATCCG
>CAYRIF010000258.1:0-5561 GCA_964424205.1 uncultured Roseivirgaceae bacterium
AACCAAAATGTTCCAATAAATTCTGCAATTAATTTTTTCATAATTCTTTTAGTTATAGGTTAATTTAAAAATGACTACAGTTCTAAATCAATACTACAAAAATATCAGGAGAATTATTGTTTGGGCCGCGATTATCTTGCTGTTTATTGGCTAGTGATATATTAAAATCGATGAAATTAGGATATTCTTATGTGAAATGAATACCTCTTAACCTCTGCCACGCAGTTCTAATATGAAGAATCTTATGTTTCTTCTAGTTTTATTTTTTGAAACTAGCGTGCAGAGAACGTAAAAAAAGAGGTAGTCATTAGTCTAATTTCAGTACTGCCATAAATGCTTCTTGTGGAATTTCGACATTTCCAACCTGGCGCATTCGTTTTTTTCCTTTTTTCTGCTTTTCTAAGAGCTTTCTTTTTCTACTGATGTCACCACCATAGCATTTGGCCAGTACATTTTTACGCATGGCTCTGACGGATTCTCTTGCAATTATTTTTGATCCAATGGATGCCTGAATGGCTATTTCAAACATCTGTCTTGGAATTAATTCTCGTAATTTCTCGCACAATCTTTTGCCCCAATCGTAAGCCTTATCTCTGTGTACAATGGCCGAAAGCGCATCTATCTTGTCGCCATTCAGCATGATGTCTAGCTTGATCATATTAGATTGCCTAAATCCTATTAACTCATAATCCAAAGAAGCATAACCTCTTGATATAGTTTTTAACTTGTCGAAAAAGTCAAAAACAATTTCGGATAATGGTAATTCAAACGTAAGCTCTACTCTATTGGTGGTCAAATACACCTGATTTTTGATGACGCCGCGTTTGTCCATACACAGTGCTATGACCCCACCGATATAGTCATCTTTGGTGATGATTTGTGCGCGTATAAATGGTTCTTCTACATGCGAGATGGTATTGGGTTCTGGTAATTCGGACGGCGCATTGACAATAAGGATGCTATTATCTGTTTGAATAGCATGAAACTCCACAGAGGGTACGGTAGTAATGACGGTCATGCCGAATTCACGCTCCAAACGCTCTTGCACAATTTCCATGTGTAGCATTCCTAGAAAACCACATCTGAAGCCAAAGCCCAATGCCATGGATGTTTCGGGCTCCCAGACCAGAGAGGCATCATTGAGCTGTAGCTTTTCCATGGAAGCTCGCAATTCTTCAAACTCACTGGTTTCTACAGGATAAATACCTGCAAAAACCATCGGTTTTACATCTTCAAATCCTTTGACGGATTCACATGGTCGGTCAACATGTGTTATGGTATCACCTACCTTTACTTCTTTTGCTACCTTAATACCTGAAATTAGATAACCCACATTGCCGGTTCCAATCTCAGCTTTTTCCTCTTGATTTAATTTCAGTATACCTATTTCATCAGCATTATATGTTTTGTCGGTACTCAAAAATTTGACTTTATCTCCTTTTTTAATAGTACCATTAAATACCCTGAAATAAACCTCAATACCCCTATAAGAATTAAATACCGAATCAAAAATCATTGCCTGTAGTGGCGCATCTGGATCGCCTTTTGGTGGATGCAGTTTTTCTATAACTGCTTCTAATATATTTTCAATGCCAATTCCTTCTTTTCCACTGGCATGTATAATATCCTCTTTGGCACAGCCAATTAAGTCTATGATTTCATCAGATACCTCATCGGGCATGGCACCTGGTAAATCTATTTTATTAAGGACGGGAATAATTTCTAAATCATTTTCTAATGCCAAATAAAGATTTGAAATAGTCTGTGCTTCAATGCCTTGTGAGGCATCTACAATAAGCAGGGCACCTTCACATGCTGCAATTGATCTTGATACTTCATAAGAAAAATCAACATGTCCTGGTGTATCAATGAGATTCAGCGTATAATCTTCTCCTTTATAGTGATAATCCATTTGGATGGCGTGGCTCTTAATTGTAATTCCACGTTCACGTTCCAAGTCCATGTTATCAAGTAATTGTGCTTGCATGTCACGCGCTGTGACAGTATCGGTAAATTGTAGTAACCGATCAGCCAAGGTGCTTTTTCCATGGTCAATGTGGGCAATAATGCAGAAATTTCTAATTTTATCCATCTTCATAATCTAGCGGCAAAAGTAGTCTTTTTTGAATTGAACTTTCCAAAAGGTTCAAACTTTTGGAAGTTTTCACCAAAGAAAAAGCGTTTGCTCCCTGACGGTGAACAAACGCTTTTGTTTTTTGTTTTTTTACGCTTTTACTTAGCAGTCAAATCAAATACCCAATTCCCTGATAGCCCTCTACCATTGGCACTTCCATCCGCATTTAATGAAAATTGGATTTTTAATTTAGTATCATCAACAGATTGGATATCCATTTTAATACTGGTGCCACGTACCAGTCTGTTTACATTTGTTCCGTCAAAGCTCCATGTACCACTTGGAAACACCTCACCTCCACTGGTGGTGGTGTAACTTCCACTAGCAGTCTCATCTTTAGGGATTCCTGTGAACGAAAGTGTAAAAGTATCAAAATTTGCTTCGGCACTACCATCTCTTGTTACTGACCCTGTTGTTGCTTTCCATGCGTGTGCTTTTAGCTTATTAAGTTGCACTTCAGCTTGTGTTGGATCATTTTTACCCTTGGATCCGCACCCGGCATACACTACTAAACTTAACATTATAACTGCTGATAATAAGTAATTTAATTTTTTCATGTGAATACTTTTATATAGTTTTTTAATACGTATTATAAATACTGTTGTAAATTGTTATTTTTTATGCTGTTAACCAAACTTTATTGGTACAAATACCGCTCAAACATTACGTTATCTGAAATATAGAAGTTTTGTTATTTCTTTTATTTAGCAATAATTAGCTTCTCTATTGCAACAGGATCGTTATCATAATTTACTCGTAGGATATAATTTCCTGCATGTATATTTTTTAACCCTACTTTGATTTTATGAACGCCAATCATTTTACCTGCATTCTTATGTGCAATAATTCTTCCATTAAGATCATATACCTCAATATTGACTACATGTGCGGTATTTTTAACTGTTACATCTACAGAAACATATTCCGTTGTTGGGTTTGGATAAGCAGTTATACCTACGGTGTTATTTTTATGATAGGATAAACCTGTTATGTCTAACTGGTAGGTACCCTTATTTGCAAAAACAAAAGGACTTGTACTGCCAACGATGTAAGGAATACCATCACCGTCTGAATCATTTCCTGTTTCTCCAGTTGCATCGCCTTCGCATAATATCATTCGGTTAAACACGGTTTTAGAAACTCTAGTATAGATTTTAGCCGCGTCGGGTTGATTCCCTATTAAACTTGCAGTACGCATTGCACCAGTGAAAAGAGCCATATTCCAAGGTGTATAAACTGCTAAATTATCATTAATTGTAGATTTGTAAATATGATCTCCTGGCACATAAAAATTGTTAATCATAAAGTTATATCCGTCATTGGCGGCATTTAAATAAGCCATGTCGCTTGTAGCACTATAAGCTTCGTATAAGCCTTTTACTAATGCCGCATTAGCCGCTAAGGTTTTTGCGGAATTGTCAGGACTGCTACCTACTGTCACACTATTGAAAAAACCACCATTTGCATCTTTAAAATTTGCAAGAATATAATCTGCTTGTGCTACTAAGGCATCGTTTGCCATGGTCACCAAAGGTGTACCTGCCATGGCCGTTGCAACTTGCGATAAAGTTTGAATGATATACGCAGCATTTTCGGCTGAAATTTCATTACCCATTACTGGTGTTCCAGCGCCATTCAAACTTGATTCATTGACAAAGGTTCCTATGGATGAATTATAATGCATTGCCATAATATTCAGAAAAATAACTTTGGAAGTTCCCTTCATTAAGTCAAAAGGACCTGGTATCCCAGTTTCTTGTGCAGATGCAGGAAAAGGGTAACCATCAAAAACTTCCCTATATCCATAGTGATCTTCGTCAGTATTATTTGGATTCATCATGTCCATATAACTAGTTGTCGCTAATAGATAGGACAATTGGTCAAATAATTGGCTTGTACCATCTGTTACACTTAACGCCGTAGCTTTCGGCGGCAAACCTTCTAACTGGATTGTTTCAGTTACCTCTATTTTTGTTGGAAAGTATTGAATACCGTTGGCAGGGTTGTAAGTCGCTAAATCCACAGGGCCCAAATTTGTACCGTCATAACCTAACGCACCCGTCAAAAATGCAGTTTTATTGATAGCGGCGGCGGTTAGAATTTGTCCTATAAACCCATCTATATTATTTCCTCCATAAAAGATATTATTGGAGGGGTCGAAATTTGGATTGTCCTCTAGATCGGGAGAATTTGTGCCATCCGGTACCACTTCATCATCATTTTCATCATGAAAAGCGCCTAACATATCTTGCGCCCACCAGTATTGTTTCCACATTGATTGTCCCATTCCTCCAAGATTCAAAGTTTTGTCCATTTTAGATCTATCCCATCTGGAAGAAGCGTAATTGGTTCTGTAGTTTGCTTCAACTGGTTGTGGTAAAATCATATTGCCAGAAGTAAACTCAGCAAACTGCGGAAATGGGTTAGCAAAAGGAGTGAAATTTGCATTCATACCAAAAGCGCCAACTATCATTTTGAGCATATCGTCTTCATTAAACCCATTTGCTGTTCCTCCGGTAAACTTACCGTCAAAATCTGCTCCTTGCATGGCAGCATTTTTGGTAACAATAGGAGACCACATCATGTTTAATCCCAATCCAGAACGACCATTTAACGTATTCAACAAATACCTAGAATATTCATATCCCTCAATACCCGTTGTATAGGAGATGGAATCCGGTGAATCGGGAACCAAAGGATCTAAATCGTCTAAATTGTAATTGAGTTCTTCTGCGAAAGGCTCTCCACTCTCGAAAAGTTCATTGGCCAAAAACATTTGAGTTTTGGTGACAAAAGTTTCATTGTCTTGAATAACTACTTGCGCTGTTGTTGGTTGCCCTATTCCTAATAGAATGGCAACAATACCTATTGTAAACTTGTTTTTCATTGGTTTAAGATTTTAAATATGTAACTTTTTTTGTTTCAAAAATTGATTTTATTTTTACAGTAGAAACTTTCCACTTTTGAGAAAGCTTATATTTCATTTTTCGTCAGTAATTTGATGCGCACTTACATCTAAAACATCTTGTAAGTTTGATAGAACAATTCTTTTGATTAGATGCGCTACCTTGTTTTCACGGAATGAACCAAGGTTTTTATCGTTTGGTTCAATAAATTCAAATTAATTTATATAATTCAGATTATTTATACGGCATTTTAAAATTAAAATGGTATTAATTGCAAGTATCCCACGAATTTGGGTTTGTGGTTCTATTGTGAAATACTACCTAGGGTCTGCTGAAAAAGTCCCAAGTGCGTCAGCTACGAGTAGACAAAGCGAAGTTGTATTGTTATACCACGAGCTGAAGGCTACGAAGCACCTGCCTGCCGTCAGGCAGGGATGATGTGCTTGGGGCTAGTGTTAAAAATCCGTCACGGATTTTTAAGGTGCAAGGATTTTTGTGCAAATCTGTTAAAACCCTTGCAC
>CAYRIF010000259.1:0-5449 GCA_964424205.1 uncultured Roseivirgaceae bacterium
ACTTCTCTGACCGTAATCTTTCCATAGCCACCAGGTTTATGGTCAGGCATGGTTCTATCGTAAAATTTATGTTTACCATTACCTGTATCTACCCTGTCCGACAAACGAATATTTGTATCCTCAAACAATGCCATCATTGAGGCTAGTTTGAATGTAGAGCCCGGCTCGGTCGTTCCCTGCACAGCGTAGTTGTATATTTCTCTATAATCAACCTTTCCCTGCTTGACATATCTTTTTAAGTTGACCATTGATTTTATTTCGCCAGTCGCTACTTCCATCACCACCACACAACCGTAATCTGCCTTCAAATTTTGAAGTGCCTTTAGCAATGCAGCATTGGAAACGTCTTGCAAATTAATATCTAGTGTCGTCTCAATATCTCTCCCATCTACCGATGGCATTTCAGAACCATCATGAATCGGCTTCCAGTTACTACCTGCCATTTTTTGATAGAGTGCCTTACCGTCTTCACCAGCCAGTTGATCCTTACCATTAAAACTATACTCAATACCTGCGCCGTAATTATCTTCGTTAATATATCCAATGGTTCTCAAGCCCAACCCACCAAACGGACGAAATCTTTTATCAACCTGCTCAAAAATCACTCCCCCTTGTAACCTTCCATCTCTAAAAATTGGCCATGTAGACATCTCCTTTTTATCTTGGTAGTTTATCTTCCTATTGTTGAGTTGTACGTATTTACGTTTGCTCTTTCTTGCCTTTACTATTTTTTGCTTGTAATAATTTCTGCTTTTATCATTATAGTGCCTTGATAGCAAATATGCCAATGAGTCGATTTTTTGATTGAAAATTGGTGTTTTTTCAATAGTCGGATCAAATGCTACTTTGTAAAAAGGAAGTGAGGTAGCTAATAGGCTCCCATTGTCAGAATAAATATTTCCCCTTGTCGCTTTTACTGTCCGATGTTTCAATGCTATATTATCAGAAATCATTTTCCACTTTTTTCCCTCTACCACCTGAATACGCATCGCCTTCCAAAGAATGGCAATAGCAAAAAGAAAGACTAGCAAAAATGCTATCCTCGACCTTATCAATATGGATTTCTTAATGTTCATCCGCTGCTATTATTATTTTCTTTGGTGGAATTGAACTTTCATTCAACCCAAATGGCTTTACTCTTTTGGCTACTTCCGACTGCAACCTCGCATGCATATAATCTGCCTGCAACGTTCTGTAGTCTGCTTTTAAATCTTGAACTTCACGTTCAATCTTTGTTACCTTACGAATTGTTTTTTCTGTGTAGTGGTTATTTCCTATATAAAAAATTCCCAATGCCATCACAAAAAGGATGTAGGGTAAATAGTTGAGCGGAATTCCATTTTTGAAAAGACCATCTAGGCTAAATCGATTCTCAATAAAAGAGAACATACTTACTCCCGAGCTTTTGGTTTTTTTACGGACTTTGTAAGTATTCTTTTTCATTAGTTTTTTCTAGCAATTCTTAATTTGGCACTGCGTGCCCTGTTATTTATTTTCAGCTCTTCTTCCGATGCCGTTATCAATTTTCTATTGACTGGTTCTAGCGGTCTAATCATGTTTCCGAAGAAATCCTTTTCCACCTCTCCGTAAACCTTTCCCTTAGCGATAAAATTTTTAACAATCCTATCTTCCAATGAGTGGTATGACATGACTACCAACCGGCCGTCTTCCTTCAAAACTTCTGCACTCTGCACCAACATTTCTTCTAGTGCTTTCATTTCATCGTTCACTTCTATCCTTATGGCCTGAAATACCTGCGCATAATACCTGAACTCCTTGCCTCGTTTGGCATGCCGCTCAAGGATGACTTTCAGATCATCGATGGTTTCAATTGACTCATTATCTCTTGCCGACACGATGCTTGCTGCCAGTGTTTTGGCATTCCGAACCTCGCCGTACATGCCCAGCACCCTGTGCAACTCCTGCTCACTGTAATCATTCACTACATTCTTGGCTGTCAATGACGAATTTACATTCATCCGCATGTCCAAGTCCGCAGAGAACCGCGTGGAAAAACCACGCTCGGCAGTATCAATCTGATGTGATGAAACGCCCAAGTCAGCAAGAATACCATCTATAGCTTTGATGCCATGCAACCTCAAAAACCTTTTTAGGTGTCTGAAATTTGCTTCAATAAATGTAAAAGAACGATGCTCTATTTTTTTAGCGTTTTCCTTGGCGTCTTCGTCTTGGTCAAATGCCAATAATTTTCCTGTTGTTAATTTTTCAAGTATCGCTTTGGAATGTCCACCGCCACCAAAAGTGACATCAACATATACTCCCTCCGGGCTTATTGCCAAGCCCTCTATACATTCATCAAGCATGACTGGATTGTGGTAACTCATTTAGCTTCCCTCCTGTTGATTACTTTTGCTCGCCTTCATCATGTCTGCCGCCAACTCGCTAAACTCATCTTCCCCTGCCACATAGTTATCCAGCGTCTCCGCATCCCAAATTTCAATTCTATTATTCACGCCCACGACCACTACTTCTTTTTTGAAACCCAACTCATTGATAAATTTCTTAGGAATCAAAAACCTAAAGTTGCTATCCATTTCAATCTCATCTGCCCCTCTTAAGAAACTCCTTTCGAATTTCCGTGCCCGCACATCAAATTCATCCAAGTGCTCAAACCTTCCCATAATTTTCTCCCACTCAGCGAGCGGATAGATTGTAAGACAAGGCTCAAATCCTTTTTTCAAAATCAACGACTTTGTGTTTTCGGCAGGCAAAGAAACCTTGAGCCTAGACGGAAACATCAGTCTCCCCTTCGCGTCAAGCTTGCATTCAAATTCGCCTTTAAACCGTGGTGTCATGTATTCTAGATATATTTGATATTCAAAAGTAAAGAAATATTTCCCACTTTCTACCACTACGTACCATTTTTTGGTAAAATGTGGATAACTTTTTGTAAAATTTCATGATTTCGTTGTTTTCATGAGAAAGATAACTCATGAATCATCGACTACTTCACTGACAATAATACGTATAACTATGCTGTTTATTTGATTTAAAAGCATATTTTTCAATGCTATCGCTTAAAAATTAATCCTAAATATTGAAAAGTGGGAGGAAGTGAATATTTGTGGGGTGAATTCCCGAATAATAATAGGTTTGATGTATGTTTTGACAAGTTGGATGGGTTGGTGATATTCCAACATTAAAATAATTCGTCTCACGGTGTAAGTTTTTCTCCTTTGATAGTATTGCTCTTTACAGACTACTGTCTTCTATAATGAAATCTTTTATTACTTTTGAAATAAAGTGGTAAAGATCAAAGACATACAGACAACACCAGCTAGAAGTCAATCCGACCTTCGGTCGCACTGCTACTAGCATTATTGTTGTAACACATTAGAATACAGACACACAATGAACAGAACTAAAATTATAATCTTACTCTTTTTTTCTTGCCAATTATTACAAGCACAAAGCCTGAAAGACTATAAAATCTCAAAAGTCTATTCTGAAAGTGAAGCAAAAAAAAGTGCTTTTGAATCAATTACTAGTGGAATAGAATCAGTTGCCTTTAACGATATAAACAAAAAGTTTTCCAATGTACAAGACCTACTTTGGTTAAAGCAAGTGGCTCAAAACAATAAAGTTGTGCTAATTGGTGAAACACATTACTCTAAAAACATTGAGAACATCAAAAACCGAATAATATTTGCCTTAAACAAGTTTGATTACTTTCCATTAATTATCATAGAGCATGAATACTATCTAACACCTTATGTTAATCACTATATAAATCTAAAAAATGAAAATGAGGCAAAATCATTTTTTAAGAAAGAATTAAGCACAAAATTAAATGCCGTTGAAGATTCAATTTTTTTAGAACATATTAGAAATTGGAATATTAAAAGCCCTAAAAAAAATGTTAAATTAGGTTGCATTGATTTAGAATGGAGTTGGGATGAAGTTATGGAAAATGTCTTAAAACCATATTTTGTAAAACTAAATAATGTTGACAAATCTGAAATCGAAGAAATATTTGAAATTGGCTTAAATCAATCAGATATTTTTTTTAGAAGAATAGAACCTTTGATAAAAAAAGCGGAAGAACAAAACCTTGTTGGAGAATACAATTTCATCAATATAGAATATGTGAAAAATGTTATTGAAAGTATTTCTACAACTTTTAAAGCAATGTCACTCGGTAGTTGGTGGGAATATTTCAGACAAAAAGAAATTGTAAAAAGAATTAATAACAAAAGATATTTTGGAGAATATTTTAAAACTCAAAAAGTAATAATGTATGGAGGTGGAAACCATATGAAATCAAAGCATTATTACGGAGTTGGCGACAATTTTATATCTGAAGGTAGTTACTTAAATTTTGATAATGAATTAACCAAAGGAAAAGTTTACTCAATAATGCTTAGTGGAATGTCTTTTTCATTGGGAAAAATGAAAGATATCAGTTTAGATAATTGTATTATTCAGGGAACTCAGTATATAAAAATCATAAACAGAATGCAAAAGGCTTACAAAAAAGGGCTTCTTAATCCAAACGAAAACTATTTCTTATTTGGTTTTAGAAATGAATTTGAGAAGTTTATTTTTTCAAATTCATATCAATACAAAAATTCAGGAATAGTTATAACTAACAAAGTTTGGAATGAAATTTCCAATATATCAACTCAATTGACTGACGATATTCAAATAACTGTAGAATTGGAAAACGAAACCAGAAACGATTATGATAAGTACATTTATATTCCTTACTCACCATTAACAATAGCAAGAAAAAACGTGTGGTAATCGAGAAGACAGCTCTGACTAATACAGTCGGAGTGCGCCACTCACACCACTCTGGAAAGCTTTCGAGATACGGATCTTACCACTTGAGGCGGCACAGGCTGTACTTGGCGGTTCAAAATCCATCTTAAAAATTGCTCTTCACACCAATTCAAACTATGCTATACTGTATAAAATAAGCATCTTTCCTAGGAAATCAATCACCCGATATCGAAAATAATGCTCCATTCTATATTTCTAGAAGGATTTTGTTCTGTCCCTCCTTGTTTGTGAGCCCCCCATATATTCTATGGCTCGTTTCTACAAGTACTATGACATCCGCTGACTGCTTTATTATACCAACTCGTGGTTACCAACACGACAAGCTGGCTCATTCACTAAAATTGCTCCCTGGACTATTTCTTTACGCGCTGTGTCCTCTCGGTAAGGCAAATACCTGCTAATTGATATCCACTGAATCTACTATTTCGGTTATCCTCATATCAGAAAATCAAGATTTTAGACTTCGAAAAGATATGCTTTCTCATCTAACCAAATAGCCTCATATCCAGTTCCCGTACGTTAAACCCAATCACGCAGTCCAGTTAACTGCAGTGCTAACTTCACAGTTAACAACCTTGCCACTTGCTTCACTTAGCCCGGAATATTCATGTGATTAGCTTGGTGTATATGCAAGGCGTCAAAAATC
>CAYRIF010000260.1:0-5429 GCA_964424205.1 uncultured Roseivirgaceae bacterium
ATGCTTTAGATAAATAACAAGGGCGTAATTTGTGAGGATACTGCACCAGGAGAAAAAATGCTAATTAGGCGCTGCTGAAAAACGCTTTCAGCAGCGCCTAATTATTTTTCTCAAAATCCAACAGTTCTAAATCCTTACCATCAAACACGGCATAGGTCGAATAATTAACCCACTCACCTAGGTTGATGTACCTGCTCTTGTTTGTTACTTTAAGGTCGAGCGGTAGGTGTCGATGTCCAAAAATATAGTAATCATGGTGTGCCTTGCTTTCTTCTTCTTTGCAATAAGCAAGTAGCCATTCATTATCTCCAAGAAAACCCTTATCGCTTTCTATATTTCCAATTCTGCTTTTTCTTGACCAGGCATTGGCTAATCCTACTCCTAAATTGGGATGAACTCTTGCAAACAACCAATGACTTAGCTTACTTTCAAAAATCCGTTTTAGAAATTTGTAGAACCCATCTCCTGGTCCTAATCCATCTCCATGACCTAGAAAAAATCGCTTATCATTGATGGTAATTTTTTGGGAATCTCTGAAAACAGGGATACCCAATTCTTTGGTAAAATAGTCAAACATCCACATGTCATGGTTGCCCGAGAAAAAATAGATGGGGATGCCACTGTCAGTTATTTCGGCGAGTTTCCCCTGAAATCTGATAAATCCTTTTGGGATAACCTCTTTATATTCAAACCAGAAATCAAACATGTCCCCCATCAAAAAGATGGCGTGAGCATCTGATTTTACAGAATCTAGCCATTTGACGACCCTCTTTTCTCGTAGGTCTGAACGCTCTTTGCTGCCAGCACCGAGGTGAAAGTCGGAAGCAAAATAGATTTTTTTGCCGTCAGGTATGTTGTCAATTGAGAGGTTCATCTATTTTTATAAGAAAAAGCCATTGCGCTAAAATAAAAAAGACCAGGATAATTATAAAATCCTGATCCCTGTAGTTCTAAATATCAAAAAAACTATACACTTTCTTTGGTGTCTTCTTTCTTTTCTTCTTTTGGTTCTGAGGGCTTATTCCTATTATTACTTGCTCTCGCACCATTCTCTTTTTTCTCTAAATCTTCTAGCGCATCTTGTTTCAAGAAAGCCTCATAAGTAGTTTCTTTTTGGAAAGGCCTTTTGCCGATGAGTCTGACAATGTCTTTTTGGAAAATAATCTCTTTTTCAAGTAATTCCTTCGCAACTATACCAAGTTCTTTTCGCTTATCTTTTAGCAGTGCCAAAGTACGGATATAGGCATTGTCAATAATCTTTCTTACCTCTTTATCAATGGTTTGTGCTGTTTCTTCTGAGTATGGTTTTGTGAAAACATTGTCACCTTGTTTGGAATCATAAAAAGAGACATTGCCTATTTTATCATTCATGCCATATACAGAAACAATACTGTATGCCATTTTTGTTACCCTTTCTAGGTCGCTCAAAGCACCTGTAGATATTTTTCCAAAGATAATTTCTTCTGCTGCCCTACCACCAAGTGCCATGCACATTTCATCAATAAGTTGGTCTGTCTGGTGTAAATGTTGCTCATTTGGTAGGTACTGCGCATAACCTAATGCTGCAAGTCCCCGAGGTACAATACTCACCTTGACCAATGGATCCGCATGCTCCAAGAACCAGCCAGCTACTGCGTGTCCTGCTTCGTGATGGGCAACAATCGTTTTTTCTTCAGGAGAAATGATTTTGGTTTTCTTTTCCAATCCGCCAATGACCCTGTCAATAGCATCTTGAAAATCTATCATGTCCACACTGTCCTTGTTTTTTCTTGCTGCAATTAAAGCAGCCTCGTTGCAGACATTTGCTATTTCAGCACCTGCAAATCCAGGTGTCTGCCCAGCAAGACTTTTAGCATCCACATCCTCATTTAATTTTATTGGCTTTAGGTGTACCCTAAATATTTGCACCCTGCCGGAAATATCTGGTTTGTCTATGCTTATTTGTCTATCGAATCTCCCTGGTCTTAACAATGCTTGATCTAAAACATCGGGGCGATTTGTGGCGGCTAATATGATGACTCCTGAATCAGTAGAAAACCCATCCATTTCCACCAAGAGAGAGTTTAATGTATTCTCTCTTTCATCATTCGAACCTGGCATTTGTCCTTTACCTCTTGATCGCCCGATGGCATCTATTTCATCAATAAATATAATACAAGGTGCTTTTTCTTTTGCTTTCTTGAATAAATCGCGCACTCTAGCTGCCCCAACGCCTACAAACATCTCTACAAAATCAGATCCTGAAAGACTAAAAAACGGCACAGCAGCTTCACCTGCTACCGCTTTTGCCAAAAGTGTTTTTCCTGTTCCTGGAGGGCCTACTAACAATGCTCCCTTGGGTATTTTTCCTCCGAGTTTGGTGAATTTCTCAGGAGTTTTCAAGAACTCTACAATCTCTTTTACCTCTTCTTTTGCTTCTTCTAAACCTGCCACATCATCGAATGATACTTTTACTTTACTTTCAGCATCAAAAAGTGCTGCTTTAGATTTTCCAATATTAAAAATCTGTCCGCCAGGACCACCCCCACCGGTCATTCTTTTCATAAGAAACCAAAAGGCAAAGATCATTAATAATAGAAACCCCCAAGTGGCAAAAAATTCCATGATGCCATATTTTGTTTCTATTTTATAATTAATCTGTTTTTCTTTAGGAAGGGTATTTTTGAACGTATTATAATTTTCTTCAAATTTTTCTAGCGTGGTTACGTTGAAAAAATAATGTGGCTGCGGAGCAAATGAGAACTTACTATCTTTTTGGAGATCATTGTAGTGACCGCTTTCTAACCCCTCTTTATTGAGTGTTATTTCAACCTTATTCAGGTTTCTGTATAGCACGACATCCTTCACATACCCCTTTGCTGCCATCTCTTTGAAATCATCAAAAAAGATCTCTTTGGTAGTGCTTTCGGTGAAGTAAGTAACGCCAACAATTATAGCAATTAATGCTAGAATTATCCATGTCTGGTAGTTTTGTCTCGGTGAGCCGCCACCAGGCAATATGTTTTTTTTATTTGAATTATCTGCCATTATATTAAATTCTTTAAGTCTTTTCTTTGGTTAAAAATCATCAAGCAACTTCACTTTCTACTACAGTATCTCCCCATAGGTTTTCCAACGCATAAAATGCTCGTTGTTCTTTCTTGAAAATGTGAGCGACCACGTCAAAATAGTCTAACAAAATCCATTCCTTGTTTTGTAGCCCTTCCACATGATTTGGCTCCTCTTGGATACCTTTTACCACTGCTTCCTGAATGGAGTCAGCAATGGAATCAGCATGTGTATTTGAGTTGCCTGTGCATATAACAAAGTAAGAAGCAAATGCGTTCTTTATGTCTTTTAAGTCCAAAACAACCACATCTTCTGCTTTTTTCTCCTTCATGCCTGCTATAATCAGGTCCCGCAATTTTTCTGAACTCATATATTTTCTTTCTGCTTTTTCCTTGTTATATTGCCTGCAAATTTACGTAAAATAACTTGTATAAAACCTTAACAGATACTTTATTTATCGGCAAAAACTTCATCAGTCTGCCAAAGTGTCATTCAACCAATGACATAGCGGTGGATATTTTACAGAATAATAGGTTATTTGAAGGGACAGTTGTTATAGCCTATGAGCAAAATGAAGGAAAGGGACAGCGAGGGAATATTTGGAAATCAAGCCCAAATGTTAACCTGACATTTTCCGTTATTTTGATGCCTACTTTTTTACAAATCAAAGAACAATTCTACCTGAATATAGTTACTGCATTAGCCATTATAGACACGCTCTCAAAACTTGGTGATAATATATTTAAAATAAAATGGCCGAACGATATTTATAGTGACGAGAAAAAACTGAGTGGCGTGTTGATTGAAAATTCCGTTAAGGGAAGTGTCTTAAATACGTCGGTAATTGGAATTGGACTAAACATTAACCAAACCGCATTTAATGGCTTGCCGAATGCAACCTCTTTGCGCAATGAGCTTGATAAAACCTTAGACTTACAGGAAGTATTAAATGGTATTTTAAGGAATCTGGAAATGCGCTATTTGCAATTGAAGGCTGGGGAGTATGAACAACTTAAACGGGCTTATCTGGAAAAACTATATTGGTATCAAGAAGTACATACTTTTAAATCTGACAAGGAATTTAAGGGGAGTATTACTGGCATTGACGATTACGGAAGACTGTTGGTGCGTATAGGGAATGAGACCAAAGCTTTCGATTTAAAAGAGGTTGTGTTTTTGGGGTAATTTTAGCGCATAAAAAAAGACTGAATATAGTCAGTCACATTCGTGCAAATCCGCTGCACGCTTCGCGATAGTCAACGTTGGATTGGTTACTAACGCTTCACTTGGTAGTCATGAACACGTCCATCACTATTTTCTGATGTAAATATACTGAAACATTTCAATAAAGTGGTTATGGATGTATTAAATCAATGTTAAGACGGTGTTAACTCGGAATATTCATGTGATTAGCTTGGTGTATATGTAATCCCGATAGCCATCGGGAAAAAATCGAAGATATATGGGCATATTTCGAGGGTTTTGCAACCTGCCTACCGGCAGGCAGGCGAAGCAGATACGCCAAGATAATTGCAAGCTCCCCAAATTTGGCTATTTTATTTTCAGCAAAGTACAGGGTAATTATCTGATAATAAGGAAGTTATAAAGGTATTTTATTGAAACGGTGAATACTTCTGGTTAACTGATCATCCTATTCTTCAACCTCCACAATCATTTGAATTTCTACAGGAATATTCCAAGGTAGTGATGACATGCCTACAGCAGCCCTTGCATGTTTTCCTTTTTCTCCGAAAACTGCTACCATCAGATCAGAAAAACCATTGATTACTGCTGGGTGTTGCGTGAATGATGAATCTGCATTAACCATACCCGTAGCCCTGACAATGCGCTTTACTTTATTGAGGTCACCAATCTCTGCTTGGAGAGAAGACAGCAAACTAATGCCTGTAAGTCTTGCTGCAGCTTGTCCTTGTTCAATGGTCAAATCTTTTCCAAGTTTTCCTACTATGAGCTTTCCATCTTGCTTAATGGGACCATGTCCGGCTAGGAAAACAAGATTTCCGACACGGACGGCATGTAGATAATTTGCTTTAGGCGCTCCTGGTTCGGTCAGTTTAATGTTCAATTCTTCTAGTCTTTGATAGACATCATATTTGTTTTCTTTTGTTTGCGTTATTGTTTCCACCTCTTTTTTCTGATTGCAGCTACTAGCAATTAATAAAAGGAGAGAAAGCAGTATTGTAAATTGTTTTTTCATGGCAGTAATTTTTCATGAAGATAGCAATAATTTTAGGACATAAAAAAAGCTGCTCCAAATAAATTGAAGCAGCTTAATAATAAATAAATTGGTTTTAGAACCTGTACCGCAAACCAAATTGCATTTGCCATCTCGATAATAAACTGAAATCATCAGAAAAAGT
>CAYRIF010000261.1:0-5306 GCA_964424205.1 uncultured Roseivirgaceae bacterium
CTAAAAATGAATACCATAAAATTTAAAACAAATATCAACTGTGGTAGCTGTATCAAAACAGTGACCCCATTTCTAAATAAAACATTTGAAATTGAGGCGTGGGAAGTTGATACTGATAATCCCGATAAAATTCTAACTGTCCAAGGAGATGTCTCTACTGAGGAGGTTATTGACGTATTAAAAGAAGCAGGGTATAAAGCGGAGCGTATTTAATTTTTTTCTTCGTTACGCTGGTCTTTTCAAATTATACTATTGCCAAATTCATAAATCCTATTATTGATGGTATTTTGCAATATGACGCCTTCTATACTTCGGGTCGTTATAGTATTTGATTTTCTTTTTCTCAGCGAAAGTGCCTGTTTCAGTAGTATAAACCACTACTTGCCTATTGAGACGATCGGTTTTGGCTTTGCTAGTATATAGCGATTTTGTCGAGCAACTTGCAAGAAAAATAACGGCGATTAATAAAAATAAATTTCTCATGACTTCGAGTTTTGGTGCACTTATATATATCTTTTGATGTCATTTGGTAACCTTTGTTTCAAAGTTTTTTCTCACGCCTTAGAAAGTATCACTTAATTTTTTTCTCATAACTAACTGTAAACAAATGGTTTATGAAACGGTGTTATTATTTTGTGGATAACTTGTGCAGTATAAATTAGACTATGCCAGTTTATGGTTCTATATTCGAAGCCAAGTACGAGTTTGAAGTGGATGTAAACTCATTGAATAAAAGGTGAAATTTTCTTAATAACTATGCATAAATTTAAAATTGGGGACCAGGTGAGACTTGTTTCGGGTAGTGATATAATGACTGTTTGTGAGGTTTTTGGATATCGTTTGGTAGATTGTAATTGGGTAGGTAAAGAGCGTAAAACCTATAGAAACTCTTTCCGGCCAGACTCCCTCGTGTTATGTGAAAAAATCAATGATTTTAATATTGCAAAAGTTGCTGAGCAGGTTTTGCAACTTAACTAAATAGCTAATACCCGTATTTTTCTTTCCAAAGCGCTTTCAGCCTTTTTCTTAATTCTTCTTCTCTAGGGTTTTTTCCAGGGTCATACAATTTCGTTTCTTTTATTTTTTCGGGCAAAAATTCCTGGTGTGCAAAATTGTTTTCAAAATTGTGTGCATACTTGTATCCTTTGCCATAGCCTTCGTTTTTCATCAGTTTTGTTGGGGCATTCCGCAATGACATGGGTACGGACAAATCACCAGTTTGCTTGACCAATGTGCGCGCCGTTTTGATGGCGACATAACTCGCATTGCTTTTTGCAGAGCTAGCAAGGTATGTGACGCATTGTGATAAAATAATCTCTGCTTCGGGATACCCAATCATACTTACTGCCTGAAATGCGTTCGTTGCCAATACCAAAGCCGTCGGATTGGCATTGCCGATATCTTCGGAAGCCAAAATCAGTAACCTTCGGGCAATAAACTTCACATCCTCGCCACCTTCTATCATTCTAGCCAGGTAGTAAACAGCTGCATTCGGGTCACTGCCCCTGATTGATTTGATAAAAGCAGAAATAATATCATAATGTTGCTCCCCGCTTTTGTCATAAATAGCGATGCGCTGTTGGGCGATTGTGGTCACCACATCGTTAGTGATTTTTATTTTATTACTTTGCAATGCATCGACAACCAATTCTAATAAATTAAGTAATTTTCGTGCGTCACCACCCGAAATATTTAGCAATGCGTCATATTCGTTGATGGTAATTTTTTTCTTTTTTAATTTTTCATCAGATTTGATGGCTCGTTGGACAAGATCAATCAATTCCTTTTCTTCAAGTGATTTCAATGTATATACTTGACACCTCGATAACAATGCAGAGATAACTTCAAAAGAAGGATTTTCGGTCGTGGCACCAATTAGGGTGATGATTCCTTTTTCTACAGCGCCTAATAATGCATCTTGTTGCGACTTACTAAACCTGTGAATTTCATCAATAAACAGTATGGTTTTTGAATAGCCCTTTGCTTTGTGAATGACCTCTCGCACATCTTTGACGCCTGAGCTTACGGCGCTAAGCGAAAAGAAATTGGCATTGATTTGTTGTGCAATGATATTGGCAATGGTGGTCTTTCCCACGCCAGGAGGTCCCCACAGTATCATCGAAGGAATCACACCTGCTTTCACCGCTCTTTTCAAAACACCTTCTTTTCCAATAATGTGTTGTTGGCCTACAATCTCTTCAAGCGTAGTGGGTCTTATTCGTTCGGCGAGGGGTTGGTTGGTGTTAAAAATCATTTTGAATTATTGTTTGCAAGAAAATCGCCGATTACTGCGTTCTGCTTGCTTTAAACATTAGTCATTTACACGAGTAAACTCCTAACATTTAAAGCTACGCAAGCTTTGTGCTTGGAGTTTTCTTATCAAACACTTGAGTTTTGTGTAAAGACAATTATTAGTTAGCAAAAGTAATATTTTATTATATCAAAAAGATACTTTTGCAGCATGTCCCAAAAAATTAAAGTACATGGTGTATTATTATTGGTTGGTCTGATTTACGGAGCAACTTATGTAATAGCCAAGGCAGCGATGCCTGAATATATTCTGCCATTTGGATTTATTCTGGTGAGAGTGTTTTCTGCTACAGTATTATTTTGGATTATCCATGCCCTATTTATCAAGGAAAAAATTCGGCACCTCCGTGACTACCGAAGGCTGTTTGTATGCTCCATATTTGGAATATCTGCAAATATGCTTGCTTTTTTCAAGGGCCTTAGCCTAACCAACACCATAAACGCTTCGTTGATTATGACACTTGTACCAGTAGTAGTATTGGTGGCGTCTTATTTTATACTAAAAGAAAAAATCACCAAAATCAGGTTAGCGGGCGTATTAATTGGAGCATTAGGGGCTATTTTATTAATTGCCCAAGATGGTGTGTCTTTTGCTAATAGCCAGTTTTTGGGTGACATGTTTATTTTTCTAAATGCATCATTATACGGCACCTATTTGGTGATAGTCAGACCGCTGATGAAAGAGTACCAAACGTTGACCGTAGTGAAATGGGTATTCACTTTCGGTCTAATAGTAGTCCTACCATTTGGGTTTACTGAGTTTCAACAAGTACAGTGGCATAGCCTGCCCACTGAAATATGGTGGAGTATTGGTTATGTGGTTATTGGCACTACTTTCCTTACATATTTTTTGAATGCGTGGGCGTTAAACCATGTCAGCCCATCAGTGGTGGGCGCGTACGTTTATTTGCAGCCGGTTTTTGCTACTTTTATCGCAGTGACTTTTGTGAATGAAACATTGGATTGGCAAAAAGGAGCATACTCGTTGCTTATATTTTTGGGCGTGTATTTGGTTGGGAAGAAGTAGGATTCAGCTATCGTAACTTATTTCACTGGAGTATTTATAACTTCTTCTAAATTGCAAATCACCTATTTTAAAACTATTTTTGTATTTTAGATGACAAATATACGTTACTAATATTATAAATCTATGAAAGTACTATTAGACATAAAGGATAATAAGGCAGCATTTGTGATGGAATTACTGAGAAGTTTTTCGTTTGTGAAAGCAAAGCCATTGACCGATGAAAAGGCGGTAGTCATGCAAGATATTAGAGAGGCAGTTGAGGAGTTGAAACTTGTAAAAGAGGGAAAATTAAAAACTCGTAATGCTGAAGATTTGATTGATGAGTTATAGTATTAAAACCATTCCTAGGTTTGAAAAGAACTTAAAAAAACTTGCCAAAAAATACCCTTCTTTAAAAATAGAATATACCCATCTGCTTAAAACGTTAAGAAAAAACCCACAACAAGGAGTTTCACTTGGAAATAACTGCTATAAAATTAGACTTGCAATTGCCTCCAAGGGTAAAGGAAAATCAGGTGGGGCTAGAATTATTACTAATTTTATAGTGACAGACAAAGTAGTGTTTTTGCTTTCTATTTATGATAAATCAAATAAAGAAAATATTACCGATAAAGAATTGAAGGAACTTTTGCGATATGTGCCGAAATAGAAAGCACGAAAAATTTACTCCTGCAAGTATTTTTTATTAATATAAAAAGTACCGAAAGGTAGCACAGAAGCAATCAGTACAATAAAAGTAGTTTTATTATCCCAATCCAATAAACTACGAATGGCTAACGCCAAAATCACGTAAGTGATAAACAAAATCCCATGCGGCATTCCTAATAGTTTAACAAGGGCATCGTTATCTCCGATATACTTGAGTGGCACACCAACAAATAATAATAAGAGATAAGAAATACCCTCTAATAGGCTTACGATTTTGAATGTTTTGAGCATATTCTATTTTTTCGACAAATATAAACTTTTTGAAGCTTAGATTCTTTTAACTTGCACCAATATTTCTGGGTAATTAATTAGTCTTTCTTTGCTATTTAGCTGGCTTAACTTTCCACCGGGTTTCTCGCCACTCTTTTTGCTGTTCTTTAGACAAAAATGTCCAAGCCACAATGCGACTAGATTTATTTCCTGTGCCCATAGGAATGGTTTTGATTTCAGTGACCTCTGTTTTTTCTAGTGCTTTATAAATGCCTTTCAGGTTTGGTTTTTTTGACACCAAAGTTGAAAACCAAAAACAGTTTTCAGCAAATTTTTTACTTTCTCTAATCATATTATGAATGAACTTATGCTCTCCGCCCTCGCATACCAGTTCATTGCTGATGCCTGCAAAATTTAGTGTCGGTGATTTCACTTTTTTTCCTGATAGATTCTTAATCTTTCTCTGCGTTCCTTTTTTGGCTTCTTCCATGGAGGCATGGAAGGGAGGATTGCAGATTGATAAATCAATTTTAGCTCCCCAGTCTATAATACCGTAAAAAACATCTTTTGGATTTGCTTGCAAACGACAGTCAATTTTGTTTTGAAGTGACGCATTAGTATCGACAATTTGCTGTGCAGATGCAATGGATTTTGGATCAATATCGGACCCTATAAACTGCCATCCATATTCGGTAACGCCGATGATTGGGTAAATGCAATTGGCACCTAAACCTATGTCAAAGCAAGTAACCATATCACCCATGGGAATTTTCCCATAATTGTGTTCGCTTAGCAAATCAGCCATGTGGTGGATGTAATCTGCCCTTCCAGGAATGGGAGGACATAAATTTTCATCGGGAAAATTCCAGTATTGTATGTCGTAATAATGATGTAGCAATGCTTTGTTCAAAAGTTTGACAGCAATAGGGTCTGAAAAATTTACTGAATCTACGCCATATTTATTAGGCTTTACATACGTTGCCAATTCAGGCATAGCACTTATTAAAGCCCCTAAGTCATACCTCTCACGGTTTTTGTTTCGTGGATGTAG
>CAYRIF010000262.1:0-5302 GCA_964424205.1 uncultured Roseivirgaceae bacterium
TTGTAGCCGTATCATTTAGCTTCGGAAAACCCGCTGTGAAATAGATGGAAAGAATGTCCTTCTTTTTCTGATTGAATAATTTGTTAATCTGATTTTGCACTTTTTTCATTTTTGTTTTTTAACCGTATTTTTTTTAACTAAATAAGTGTTAGGCAATATGTCTTATTTCTATTTTCTTTTTTTACGATATAAGGAATATAAGAATTATATAAGTGTCTTGTCGTAATTCGTAATTCCTAAATCGTATATCCTCCTGTCTAACCTTTATTTTCTTTTCTCTTTTTTTACCATATAAGGCATTTAAGTATTAGATCCCAGTCTTATCTCTATTCTCTATTCTCTTCTTCACCATATAAGGCATATAAGAATTATATAAGTGTTAGGTCATACGTCTTAAGTCCTCAACTCATATCTCTACATTTTTTCTCTTCAGTAACCTCCGTACTTTATGTATGTCTCCAAATCCTTATCCCCACGTCCAGACAGGTTGAGCACCACCACACTGTCCGGTTCAAAATCCATTTTCTCCAACGCAGCCAGTGCATGGGCAGATTCCAATGCAGGAATAATGCCTTCTAATTTACAAAGCTGAATTCCTGCCACTAGTGTCTCCTCATCTGTGGCATTCAAAAACTCAACTCGTCCTGTTTCAAATAAATGGGCATGTACAGGACCAATACCCGGATAGTCAAGCCCTGCTGAAATAGAATAAGGTTCGATTACCTGTCCGTCTTTTGTTTGCATTAATAATGTCTTACTGCCATGCAAAATACCTGCTTTTCCAAGTGCTGTTGTTGCCGCAGATTGTCCACTGTCCACTCCTTTTCCTGCCGCTTCTACTGCTATGAGTTTTACTTCTTCCTCGTCCAGGTAATGATAAAATGCACCTATCGCATTACTGCCACCACCCACACAGGCAATTATATAATCAGGATTTTCTTTTCCTTCGTGCTCTTTTAGTTGCCACTTAATTTCCTCACTAATTACGGATTGAAATTCAGATACCAAATCAGGGTACGGGTGTGGTCCCACCACCGAACCGATAATATAATGTGTATCGGTTGGATGGCTAATCCAGTGTTTCATCGCTTCATTAGTCGCATCCTTTAAGGTTTTGCTTCCGCTTGTAGCAGGGATAACCGTCGCCCCTAAAAGTTTCATTCTTTCTACATTGGGTTTTTGACGTTGCATGTCTATTGCTCCCATATAAACAATGCACTCCAGTCCCATCAACGCACAGACGGTGGCGGTGGCTACTCCGTGCTGCCCTGCACCGGTTTCGGCGATTATTTTTTGTTTATGTAGACGCTTCGCTAAAAGAATTTGCCCGATGGTATTGTTTATTTTATGAGCTCCGGTATGGTTTAGGTCTTCTCGTTTTAAATAAATTTTCGTGCCTATTTTTTCTGAAAGTCTTTTTGCCAAAAACAAAGGAGAGGGTCTGCCTACATAGTCTTTGAGTAAAGCTTTGAACTCTTTTTGGAAAGAAGGTTCATTCATAATCTTTAGATAGCTTTCCCTTAACTCCTCTACGTTATGGTAAAGCATTTCAGGGATATATGCCCCTCCAAACTCTCCAAAAAATCCATTTTTATCTACTTTGTATTTCATAATTTTATTTTTTTAACCATATAAGGCATATAAGAATCATATAAGTGTCTTGTCGTAATTCGTAATTCGTAATTCCTAAATCGTATATTCTCCAGTCTTATTTCTATTTTCTATTCTCTTTTTTTAACATATAAGGCACATAAGAATTATATTAAATGTCTTCTCGTACTTCATAATTCATAAATCGTATATCCTACAGTCTTATTTCTATTTTCTATTCTCTCTTAAACATATAAGGCATATAAGAATTATATAAGTTTGTCATAAGTCGTAAATCCTATTTCTTAAGTCATAAGTTAATAATCCGTCGTACCTTCTCAATATTCTTTAATCCCGGTTCCAATTCCACACCACTGTTAATATCAATGGCATGTATACTATATTTATTCATTTTTTTTAAATCAGCAACATTGTTTAAACCAATTCCTCCACTCAAGAAGAATGGTTTTTCATTATCATACTTTTCTAAAATACGCCAGTCAAACGTTTTACCAGAGCCACCATAATTTTTAGTTTTTGTGTCAAACAAAAAGAAATCACAAAAGGGCTTGTAGCCTTCTAGGATATTAAAATCAAACACCTCATCCATTTGAAATGCCTTTATAATTTTAAAACCAGCCATATGCAGTTTTTGACATTGAGACGCACTTTCATCCCCATGCAACTGCAAATAATCAAGTGAATAAAGCTGCGCTAGTTTAATCATTTTTTTATTGGTTTCATTTACAAAAACGCCAACTTTCTTGATTGACTTAGGGATTGTATTCAATGTTTCAGGAGATAAAGCCTCCACAACATACCGCGGAGATTTAGCATAGAAAATAAAACCCATAAAATCAGGACATAATACGGACAACTGCTGAATATTTTCGGCGTATTTCATGCCGCAAACCTTGATTTTTACTTTTCTACTCATTTTTTCTTATTTATTTCCCGCAGATTACGCTGATGGGCGCAGATCTATTCAGTTTGATAAAATCTACATTTCTTTAACCCATTTCTCATTTTCCTATTTTTTATGCTCTAGCAAATAAAGTTCGTTAATAACTGCGGCACATGCCTCCTCAGGTGCACCAGTCTTCATAAATGTTTCTCCAATAAGGAATCCTTCAAATCCATGTTTCTTCAACTCAATAATTGATTCGGGCTGACTAATCCCACTTTCAGAAACTTTTACATAATTATCAGGAATTAAACCTGCCAATTGTATCGAAGTTTCGATGCTTACTTCAAATGTTTTCAGATTGCGGTTATTCACTCCAATCATATCAATATTTTCATGGAGGTTATCAAGTAACTCCGATTCATTATGAACCTCCATCAGCACTTCTAAACCCAGCGAATTTGCAAAAGCCGCTAGTGATTTTATTTCCGTGTGTTTCAACACAGCAGCAATGAGCAAAATCACATCCGCCCCCATCGACTTTGCCTGTAATATTTGATATTCATCTACGATAAAATCCTTCCTCAATATTGGGCAGTCATTTAGCGATCTTACTGTTTCAAAATCCTCAAAACTTCCCCCGAAAAATTCGGTATCAGTCAATACCGACATGCCAGATACTCCAGCACGCACATAACCCTGTGATATTTTTTCCAATGACACATTTGGATTTATGATTCCCTTCGACGGGGATTTTCTTTTAATCTCAGCTATAATTCCTGCCTTTTCAGGGCTTGTCAATGCCGCTTTTAGTGAAGTTGTAGGTTGCTCGAAACGCTTACTTTCTTCCAATGCTTTTACCGAGACTTTTGCCTTTGCTCTTTCTACTTCTTTGTATTTATAGGCTATTATTTTATCTAAAATATTCATGCTTAATTATTGACAAGTTTCATAAATGAATTCAACGCCTTTCCTGAATCCAACGACTCCTTTGCTGCGGCAATAGACGACTCTAAATTTAGCCCTTTGCCGCATTGGATTGCTAGACCAGCATTGGCTATTACTACTTCTTTTTGTGCCATGGTACTTTCTCCTTTTAAAACACTCATGAAAATCTTAGCAGCATCTTCCACTGTTTCTCCTCCCCACAAATCTTTTTGTGTCAGGCTTTTCAACCCTAAATCATGTGGATGAAATAGTTTTTCCTCTCCGTTAGAAATCATTTTAAAAGCACTCGTCAGGGAGACCTCATCATAACCATCTAGCGAATGGACAATCACATAATTCTTATCCGTTTTTTGGTGAATGTAGGAATAAAGGCGTGCCAATTCAAGGCTAAAAACACCCACCAATTGCTTTTTGGGGAACGACGGGTTTACAATTGGTCCTAGCATGTTGAAAAATGTTTTCACACCTAGTTCTTTTCGGATTGGCGCTACTGTTTTCATGGCAGGATGAAAAAGCGGTGCATGCAAGAAACAGATATTGGCTTCGTCCAAACTC
This sequence comes from uncultured Roseivirgaceae bacterium, assembly GCA_964424205.1. Taxonomy (GTDB): domain Bacteria; phylum Bacteroidota; class Bacteroidia; order Cytophagales; family Cyclobacteriaceae; genus CAYRIF01. Next base: position 3,998 of record CAYRIF010000262.1, read on the forward strand.
TTTTTCAACTTGTCCTTGTCGTTGGTGAATTCATAACCAAAATGGGCGAGCAAATTTGATGAACCGCAAATGGAAGACACGCCATTGTTACCATGCTTTGCCACCTTCTGCCCAGCTCCTGCTACTACGAATGACGACAGTGTAGAAATATTAAACGTATCTTTTCCATCTCCGCCAGTACCACACAAATCCATGGCGTGGTAGTCCGCTATATCCAATGGAATGCACAGCTCCAACATGGCATCTCTAAACCCTTCCAATTCCTCCACCGTGATGCTGCGCATTAAATACACGGTCAAAAAAGCAGCAATTTGGCTATTGTTATAGTCGCCTTTTGAAATTTTAATCAGTATTTCCTTGGCTTGCTGTTTGTCAAGCGATTTATATTCAAAGAGGTTATTTAGTATTTTTTTCATTTTTGTTTAATTTTATTTCCCTCAGATGGACGAAAGTAATACAGTCAGTGGTCTGTGAAGACACAAACCATGGAAGATAGAACATAACGAGAGAATCTGTGAAAATCTGCGTTATCTGCGGGACATTAACTTTATCCATTCTAATTTCCCAACCAATTTTTTATCATCACCTTCCCGTGTTCTGTCAATATTGATTCAGGATGAAACTGCACCCCTCTCACATCAAATTCTTTATGTCTAAGTGCCATAATCTCACCTTTTTCATCTACCGCGGTTACTTCTAAATCCGTTGTCATTGACTCAGGCTTTACCGACCAAGAATGATAACGGGTTGCCATAAAGTCATCGGTTATTCCTTTAAATAGCGACTCGGTTTTTTCCTTAACAATTATTTTTGTAGCCACTCCGTGCAGCACTTCCTTCATATTATAAATCTTCGCCCCAAATACTTCGGCGATGCCCTGATGTCCCAAGCACACTCCAAATATTGATTTGGTAGCTGCATATTTTTCAATCAGCGCTTGCATGATGCCAGCTTCACTTGGAAGTCCAGGGCCAGGCGACAGCAAAATTTTATCGTATTGCGCTACTTCTTCCAATGGTATCTTATCATTTCTGTAAATATCCATCTGATCTTTATAACCCAACTCGGCTATGATGTGCACCAGGTTATAGGTGAAGGAATCGTAATTATCTAATACTAGTATTTTCATATTTGATACTATATTTTTTTACCGCAAGGTTCGCAAAGGTTTACGCAAAGACTTACTGCAAAATTATTTAAATGTTTTCAGCCATTTTAATGGCTTGTCTTAGTGCTCCTAACTTATTATTGACCTCTTGCAACTCACTATTGATATCTGATTTGGACACCACTCCTGCTCCTGCC
>CAYRIF010000263.1:0-5288 GCA_964424205.1 uncultured Roseivirgaceae bacterium
ATCGAAAATATAAACCCTGATAACGTAAAGCATTTCAAGCCATCCGTAGCAGGTATTCACGGGTCGAGGGCACTTTGGACTTCTACTGATGGTAACGATACTTATTGGCAAGCATTCATCGATTTTTTGAATAGATAATAATAACCTGAGTTCGACGGAGAATTTTTTCACAGCTTTAATGAAATTTTATAAAGGCAAAGAGGAAAGCAAGGAAAACGCAATCTTTTAAATATAAAAGTGTCGAAATAGCTAGCTATTTCTTCCTTTTTGTTGTCTAAAATCTCACATGCTCTTTATTTTCTGTGGATTAAATTTTTGGTTGAACGCTGGTTAGTAAAGTTGTGCTTATAATTTTATCATTCTTATGGTTTGTGAGTATTGATTATTTTTGATTTTAACTAAGTAGACTCCTGATTCTAAATTTTTTAGCGTGATGTGAATTTGTTTGTTTGTTCTTAACGCTGTTTTTGTGGAAAACTTTTTCACTTCCTGTCCTAAGCTATTAAATATTGAAAATGTATAATTTGCGTTATATTTAGAAGAGAATAATATAAATTCCTCATCGAACGGATTTGGGTATGCTTTAATTGTGTTTTTGCTAGTTTTTTCTACTGACAAAGGTGATATAGGAACCAAAGATTTTTGAAATCCGGTTCCAGGAGCGCCTACGAAAACAGTTGGAATTGATGAATTATCAATAGCTACTGCAAGTGCAAATGGGTATGTCATGCCTTTATTTTGCTGTGTCCAGGTTTGTCCACCATCATCAGAAAATAATACACCATTTGAATTGCTATCATAGCCACCAGCTTGAAATGCACTGGATGAAGTGGCGTAAATGATATTTGAATTGTTGGGAACAATGGCAACTTTGCGCATATAATTATCTGTTAAAATCTTTGACCATGTGGTTCCATTATCAGTACTTTTAAATAGCCCTTTATTGTTTCCTAAGACCGTTACGTAGACCCAATTTGGGTTATTAGGATCTGTTTTTATATCGAAAACACCATCATAATCTCGATTCCAAAATCCATGTTGACCAGTCGCTAGCATCTGATTTTCGCTCACGTCTGTCCAACTTATACCACCATCCATAGAACGCCAAAGTCCTTTTTCACCGCCAGCATATACAATTTCTCCATTGAATTGGTCCACTGCTGTAAAGCGACATCCTCCGCAATCAAATACAGATGTCCAGGAGGTGCCATCATTTGTGCTTTTGTATACATCCTTTAAGGCTGTTACATATAATGTTCTGCTTGTTGGCGTACTTTTTTCATCAATTGATAAACCTATAATTTCTTCATTGGGCAAACCTGAGCTTACATCTACCCAATCATTTTTATTACCTGTGTTTATGTTTTTTAACAAATAGGTAGGCGGCTGCCCATTCTGTTGGCCCCCTAAGGAAGCCCAAACAACATTGGCCCTACTGGGGTCTGCTAAAATGGTAGCCGAATTTCCACCAAATCCATCCCAATCACCACTATGTGCCACATCGTTGCAACTTTGCCAACTTTCCCCTTTATCTAAACTACGTTGAATGCCTATATCAAAAAAAGCGGTGTATATGATAGCAGGGTTTGCCTGGCTGATAGAGATATCCATCATATTTATATTGTCGAATCCGTTGCTTTTCCAAAACCCTGAAGATACTTCTTTGGTAAAAATATCATTGAAGGTTTTACCGTTGTCTGTTGTGCTGAAAACCCATTGCGAGTTCACCCAATAATAATTGTTGGGATTTGACAAATCTTTCCCTAAAGTTTTAGCTATCCCATTCGGACTTATGCCATAGGACCAAAAGAGACTATGATTAAAAAAAGTACCCCAATTCGTAACATCCCCTGTGTTCATAAAAGAGGTTCCACCATTTGTTGAGGTAAATGTTCCTGATCGATTGTTCCACGGGTATGGTTCTCGAGGGTCTATTAAGCGAATGGTATTTGAATCATTGGAATCAATCCAGATCATTCCGGTATAATTTGACAAAGGTGTGTTCCATGTATCTCCGCCATCTGTACTTTTGTATAATTTACCTAAAACATCAGTCCAATAATATTTAGCTGCACAATCTGCATTCATTGTTGTGATATAGATGTTATTAGTATTGTTTGGATCTACGGCAACATCTAATATTTCAGGTAAAGAATCAGTTAAATTTGTCCAGTTTTTTCCACCATCAGTACTTCTAAAAACATCTGCGGGACCGCAAGCAAAACGACCCAGTCCGGTAAGAATGTAAAGGGTATTTACATCATTAGGATTAACAATGATTTTTAGAATCCGAATACCAGTTGGTAAATTTGTACTTATTTGAGACCAAGATTTTCCATTATTTGTTGATTTGAAAATGACACCGTTATTTGAGTCGTATTCAGGGTGATAAGTAGCATATCCAGTGGTTGTAATATTTGTTCCAAATTCAATATCAGTAATATACCCACTGACCAATACTTGATTTACTGAGTTGCCTCCATTTTCACTCCGAAATATCCCATTTTCTGTGCCAATATAAAGTATATTTCCATCAATGCGGTGAAAACCAATACCACTAACATGTGTTTCGGTAAGCCCATTACTAGCACCTATTATATCCCAAGTTTCCCCGCCATTTTTACTTCTATATGCCCCACTTAAATCACTTCCCGCAATGATTATTCCACTAGCACTTGCACCTATAGTACTATAAGCACCGCCTCCACCTGGGTTGGTTCTTGTCCAATTATGTGTTTGACCTTGTAGTCTCATGCAAAATGTTAGGATAATTAAGATAAATATATATTGTTTCATATTTTATTGATTTTTGCGATATTTTTAATAGGGCGCTGGACTTTAGCGTGCGGAATTATAGCCTATCCCGAAGACCTGTCCTTCCGCTTACTCCCCTGGTACAACTCAAATTCCAAGAGTCGACAATCAAGTTTTCCGTTATAGAATTCTACTTTTCGTTTTGGTTTTAGTCCTACTCTTTTACCTAATTGTAGGTTTCCGGTAAATACATACCCAGTCTTTCCCCCACAGCGTTGCTTAAAGAAATCTCCAATTGCTGCATAGGTTTCTTCTAGCTCGTCAATGACACCCATTCGCTCTCCATATTCAGGATTTAGCATGACCACCCCTTCTCCTTCAGGAATCGAGGTGATTGAAAAATCACCAGTTTCGAATTTTATCAGATGATCCACGCCTGCAAATTTAGCATTTTTGTGTGCCGTATGAATGGCGTCATCACTCATGTCGCTTGCTATAATTTTTCCTTCCAGGGTTAATTTCTTTTTGGCATTGGCATCACTTCGTACGGCATCCCAATCACTTTGTTTATAAAGTTTGGTATGCATGAAACCGAAGTTGTTTCTAAATAATCCTGGTGCTTTGTTTATTGCAATCAATGCTGCTTCGATAGCAAGCGTGCCGCTACCACACATCGGATTGATAAAGTGCATGCCTGGTTTCCATCTCGAAGTTTTAATCATGGCACAGGCAAGTGATTCTAATAGTGGTGCTTTGTACGGCATTTTTCTATAACCATGTTTAGCGATTGTTTCCCCTGAGGTGTCAAAGTATAAGTTTACTTCGTTCAATACCCAATGCAGGAATATTACCGTTTCCTCTCTGCTCGGGCCTGAATCGGGTCGCTCATCAAGTTCATTTAGAAACCTGTCGGCTATGGCATCTTTTACCCTCAGGTTGGCAAACCTGGAATCAGTAATGTTATCATTGTAAACATAAGAGTTGATGCTGAAATACCCTGTAGATTCTATGAGATCTTCCCACTTGATATTATATACTCGATCATAAAGTTCATCAGGAGTTACTGCTTCAAATGATTCAATCAGAAAGAGCACGCGGTGTGCCGTTCTCAGGTTCATATTGAGTACCATGCAATCTTTATACGTGCCCTCAATCGTAACATTCGCAGCACTAACTTCGGTAGGAGTATAGCCTAATTCTGAAATCTCTTCTTCCAGTATTTTGGTGTTTCTCTTCGAACAGGTAATGACAATCTTTCTTTTTTCACGCATGCTGCAAAGGTAAACAATTAGCGAGGAGTTATAAATCAACGACAATTGTTTTTATAGTTAATATGCTAACTTAGCATTCTAAATACATCATAGATGAAATCACCTTTAACCATATTTGTAATACTAATTTTCAGTAACACCTACGGACAAACAAAGGATTTGTTCATCGAAAAACTAAAATCTCCTGCAACAGAACAGGTTTTTCCGTTTATAGTATATGATGCTCATCCGAATGTTGCAAGGAAGATAAATGCTTTTTTGCAATTAGAAGAGCTGGAGATAACTGTAGGGCAGCATGATGAGGATCCTTTTCGGAAATTGGAAGAGAATAATTATGTGGTCAATTATGAATCTTGGTCAAAATTACGTACCGTAGAAAGCATTCTTACTTTAGTGATTTCTGGGAATGCCACTGGTGCTTACTCGGAAACTTTTAATCACGCTTATAATTTTGATTTGAATACGGGAAAATCAATAAATATCGAGGATTTTTTGACAAAGGAGGGACTCCTATTAGTAAAAAAAAAGGTAATTATGCACAACCAAAAATTAATAGCAGACTTTGTACATCAAATTAAATCTGGCTCAATGGAGCAATTTCAGAAGGATCAACTAGATTTATATACTGGTTGCATTACGGATGATGATTACGGATTTTATACCTTCTATTTTTCTGAAGACGCCATATCATTTGTTAGAGGAAGGTGCGCTAGTCATGCACTAAGGGCACTGGATGATTTAGGAGAATTTGTACATACCTTTAGATTCGAAGAAATCCAACCTTATTTATCTGATTATGGCAAATCGCTACTGGTTAGGGGAAACAAATAAATGATAGTCTCTAGCGAATATTTGCGAACTACGGGCGAATATTACTTCACACTCTTTTTTTATTTAAAATATGTTTACTCTTGTTGATATTCATTAAAAACAGACGACATGATTATTTTCGGTTCTAGAGGAACGCACCTATATAGTGAAGAGGTTAGCGCAATTGAATGTTCTCACTGTGGACAACAAACAAATCATCGAATCAGTATTTTTGGTAAGTATGCACATGTGTTTTGGATTCCATTTTTTCCGATGGGTAAGAAGGGGGTTTCAGAATGCAACCACTGTAGGAGGACTTTAGCACCAAAGGAAATGAGCGCATCATTGAAACTTGCTTACCCAAAAGTAAGTAGCGCTACGAGCACTCCTTTTTGGTATTGGTCGGGACTTATTTTGGTTGGGGTTCTTTTTATTCTTCCAATGATCACCTCA
>CAYRIF010000264.1:0-5281 GCA_964424205.1 uncultured Roseivirgaceae bacterium
CAATCTAATGGCGGTTTAATGGTGTAATCTATTTTAAAGCATTTGTCTGAAACCTCATAATATACAATTAAATCTATTGCAAAATATGCGTATGGGAGCTTTAGATATTGCGTTTTCAACTCATTATAGCTGTATTTTGAAAATATTGCTTCTGATTTTGTTGGTATATTTTCTATGTCTATTTTTATATTTTTAAAGAATTCAAAAGAAAACCACTCATCATTGCATAGTGTATTAATGATTGTAGCCTGAATCAGTGGAGGTAAAGTTGCTGAATTATTTTCCCCAAGTAACGGTAAATTGCCCCACCATACGAATCTTAATTTTGACTCAAATGCGCATTCATCTAAACTAGTTAATGGTTCTACTTTCCTTGTGCTTATTGGCTCAAAGTATGCGACTGATTGATAAGTACTTTCAGGTATCATAGCTACTTCATCTTCCCCCGTATCTTCACAATTCAAGACCAAAGCGCTTTCAGACACTGGCATCTTCTTTTCTTCTCCATTCATTGATTTTTTTACTGTATAAACATTCCCGCTAATCTTTTGAATGCCTGCTATGTCCTTTATCTTATCCCGTAATATTATCCCTATTTTGTCTATCATTTCAACCTAAATTCTCTTTCGTATATTTTCCTAAATGAATTCCCGAGTATCTCTTTTTCTTCCGCATTTAAAGTTAAGAAATTCCCGTATCTTTCTTGATTATATTTAAAATATTTAGCAGACCTCACACCTGCCCTTACCACTATTTTACCATTTTTAATTAGAACCTCCGTTACTTGGATTTCCTTCATCATTCGGGCAGTATCAGTTAAATCTACCCTATTTTTATTTTTCCCTTTCCTTTTAAATTTAGATGAATTTGCATACGCATTCGAGTAGACCTCTCCTTCAAGCCCTTGCGTTTGAATTCTATTTTTAACCAAAGAAAGAGAAGAAATGGCGACCTGCTCAGCCGCAGATATATGAAATTCATTGATGTTATCAATCAATCTCAAAACCTTATCTTTATATTGCTGAATAGTCATCCGAAGCTTACTATATTATTCCATTTTCTGCCATTTGTGTATCTCATTTTCACCAAGTCATAGATAACAACCCCTTCATCTTCATAATTTATATTTACTCTTTCTGTCAAGAATGGCTTCCCAAAAGTTGAAGTGACTAAGTATCTCATCCTTTTACTATTCTCATTCTGCTGTCATCGCAGGTGAAGCAACCTGAACCATCTACCTCTACATGCCCACACATCCACCCAACTACCCTGTCTAACCATTCTTTACTATGGTGGCTTATTTTACCCAAAAGTGATTCATGAGAAAGTAATGTGAATTGGTCTATTTTCTTTGAATCTATAATTATTCGGACCAAATTGGCTATCGATTTATGATAAACAGCTCTTTCAAGCACCGCTTTAAACCCATCATTACTGTCGTAGCTATGGCATATAATATTTTTTGATTCACAATTTAAAGTACTATGTATCATGATACCAAAACCTGTGTTTTCATAAATTCTAGCATCTTCAATCGTTCCCTCACTTTCGGCGCTAAACCCCGCAAAATCACCATATTTTCTAATATTTTCATTTATTTTCTTCGCTGTAGTGTTGCAGTTGCAAGTAAATAGATGGTTATATACAGGTGTAGCCCCTAATAACTCGTAAGAAATGTAATAATTCACAGGTTCAAAATCACTGTAAAAATCTAATGTAATGTCAACTGGAAATATTACCTCTTCTTTTGCATTAATAACATTTACAGGAAACTCATTAATTTTTGTAGTATTTTTCCATACCTTAACAACATACGAGCCTGCTGTCGCAACCCAAATCCCTAATTTATCAATATGTTGTGTAGTATTTTGCACATTATTCGGAGAAATTACTATCCCCATCACGTTATTTAATTCTTTTATTCCTGCTACTTCTTTCTTATTTCCTATCCAGCCATCTATTTTCTTTACATTTTGCTTGTAATCTTCTGCAACACATGAAGTTAACCTTTCAATAGTTTGAGAAATGGCACTTTTTATCGCTTTATCGCACTGTTTTAATAGATAATCCGTCTCGCATCCATCCTTAACAATACAATTTTCAGAGCCACCCAAAAGATATAAACCCGAAGTGCTAATATTGTAATCTGTTGGTGGCGATACTATTGCCGTATTTTCTATTATCCCTATTATATTTTTAAAGCAGTCCATTTATACCTATTAATTTCAACAAAAATAGGTAATTTTTACCACAAAAAAAACCGCCACACAAAAAGCGTGGCGGTTTGGCAAGGATAAAATAAAGTGTGAAAAAATATTACGCCCTAAGCCCTTTCACAATTTCAATAACAGATTTTCTTCTGCTTTTTGCGAAAACGTAAGTTGATTGTGTTTGTAATAAGTCAACAAAATCTCGTCCATTAGTACCAGGCACACATGTCCTTTTCAAGAAATGGTCAAAGGTTAACCCTTTAATTACACCGCCTGTGTATATGTTCCCATTATCAAGCCTGTCATCTTTAGAATACCAAGCATAATCGTCTGCCATCCTTCCCTCAGTTGACGGTGATAAGGAAGTGTTGTAATGCTTAGTTCCAAAGGCTAATTCATCATTGTTTAACAAAAATGAACTTTTCATGTTATCCGCAAGTAACGCCGCACTTGTCAATGCGTTAGGGTCTGTAACGTGAGTAAATAGGTTTAATTTCGCCCATTGCTCTTTCTGGTCAGCACTTAAAGCATTCAATTCAAAGTTTCTAAAGTCAGAAATGAAGTTATAAAAGTGGAGCATTGTCCTATTTTTGAAGTTGTTCACATTAGCTATAACCTCAAAATCCGCAAATCTGTCCGCTGTCCAATCCGCCTCCGCTACATATGTTTTTGGGTCAGCCAAAGTATCATTTGTATCAACTTTTGCTAATGCCCCTGCTGGCACACCATTCAACCCAGCAATACCAGAAATAAAACCAATAGTCCCCTCTGTATTAAAGAACTTTTTAATTTCCATTTTCTGCTTCATGTATGATCGGGTTAACTGCTCAGCATAACTCATCCCATTTGTCAAAGTACCACCAGTAACTTTTATTGCAATATTTTGAGCTTGAACACATTGTAAAGTAAATGTCTCTGAATCTGTCTCAAGTTCAGTACCTGTAGGTGAACACGTATTCTCACATGCTTTTGTACCATCTATCGCTGCGTCGAATTTTGAAAACCAAATTTTTACATTTTTATCACGTGTTGGGTCTCCCAAAATTGGTGATATGTTTGCTGTTTGCTTATTAACAATAGCATTAATGCTATTAACACTTGTGGTAAAGTCTTGGTTACCACCCTTCCAGATTTCTTCTTCTCTCATGAGAACTTCTGGGAAAACTGATGCGGAAAAATCTCCTGCTGCCATTATTTTTTAAAATTTTAAGTCATAAATAACATAGGAGACCATCCCCTATGTGTTTTGTTTTCTGAACGCTTCAAGCGCAGCCCTCTTTTCTGCTACATTTGCAAAACCATTATGTGATGCTATTTCCATTTCACTTTTAAATGATAAAGCGCCAGCATTATTATTCTGCGTACCAGCTGCTGCTGTTCTTGTCGTCCCTGTTTTCTCAATTAAATTAGAAGATGCAATGTTGTCAACAAGTTTTCTCAAAGACACCCTATTTCCAAACTCATCGGTCTCAAATTCACCATCGCTTTTGACTATCCGTATGTCATCTATACTCGTAATTTTTTCTGGGACAATAAAGTCATAACCATTAAATTCATCTAGCACCAATTTAGAAAGCATTTTTTGCTGCTTAATATTGTCAGATGGAAGTTCATATAGACCAGAATTAATAACCTCATCCGAAATTATTTTCTTGACTGAATTTGTCCGCATTTTCTTTGCGAAAATCTCCCTCTCTTCATTCCTTGCTTCTTCCATTTTTAATGGAATAGCTTCTTGTAGTTTTTTTACTGAATTTTTCAGTTCAATATACTTCGGGAACATCTCTACGTCAATTTCTGATTTGTCATTAATTGTTTTTAACAACTCCTCGTTTTTTGTTTTCAATTGTTGCAACTCAGTATCGTCAAACTTCTTATTTTCGTAAAAAGCTTTTACAAGATCCACCCCTTTTAAGCCTTCATCGTTTTGAAAGCCTGAATTTTTGACAAATGATTCATATTTTTTATGAGCATCTTTCAGACCTCTGTTAATATTTTCCTGTTCAAGTGCTTTTTTTCTAGCAATAATAGCCTCATTAAGCTTCTGAACATCTTTCACTTTGCCATCTTCTGATACTTCAACGAGTGCATCAACCTCACCTGATTTTAATCCGAGTGTATCAGCAAACACTCCCTTTAATAATTCGTCCATTTTTTTTTATTTAAATTTAGTTGCCAACGTTTTGGCAAACATTTACAATCGTTTGTTAACGACTACAACGCAAATATAGTGAAAAGTTATATATTAAAAAAACCGTACTTTTTTTTGAATCTTACGATTTTTTCATTGATTAGTTTTTCTTTAATTTTCGTATTGTAGGCTGCATTTATCATATTTTCATTTTCACTAACAATCAAATCGAATAAATACTTTCTCCCTATGTTTATAGCATATTTTCCATCTTTGTCATAGGCAACTACCATCACCCTATTTACATCACTGTATTTATTAAAAGCCATTAAAGCACCTTTAATAAGTGCTTTATATGCCATACCACCGTCCCAGTAATTCTGATAATAATTTTTATCTATTTTTGGATTTGGATTTTTCCGGACATAATCTCTGTAATTTTTTACGTAATCAATAACTATTGAATCTCCATGCTTTTTGCATGTTTTTACAGACAAACCCCCTATTAACCCTTGCCTTAAATTATTTATCTTCTTTTTTCTTATGATTTCCTTCAAGCTCAGGTAATTTTTTCGCTTCAACATATCTCACACCCCAAAGCCCTAGCGCTTTCAGATTATCAACATCTTTTTCAGATGCATTTTTTTTGATGATTTTCCCAGTAATTTTGTCTAGTATCTTCATGCCTCTTTATCTTCTTTTTTTGTTTTCTTGGTTTTATGTATATCAGAACCTACAGATTCAGTTTTTTCCAATTCAGGTAATTTTTTGTCCGATACTTTCACATACAGATGGTCTCTCCCTATCTTTTTCAAGATATCCCAATACCCAGCATCTTTTGTGCGAATAATGCCTGTAGCTTTCTCTTTTATCTTTATAGTTTTTTGCGCCATGTCTTTTTTTTATACAAATATACATTAAATTTTTTCATTGGAAATTT
>CAYRIF010000265.1:0-5262 GCA_964424205.1 uncultured Roseivirgaceae bacterium
TTGGTAAAATGACCATGGAAGTTTTTGATGATAAAGGGAAGAGGATTGCACTGCTTGATCCTAAAAAACAAAAAGGGATTAACATTGTAAGCTGGAATTATAGGATGAAATCACCCAAAGTTGCGAAGGGAAAAACATTTAGTTTTGGAGGGTTTGGCTCACCAAGAGTACCGGAAGGCACTTATAAAGTGATTATGAAAAAGGGAAAAGAGACTTTTGAACATAACTTAGAAGTAGTGTATGACCCTAATTCTATTATTGCTTTGGAAGACAGAAAGCTACAAGAGAAAACAGTGATGAAGTTGTATAATATGACACAAGAGTTGGCATACATGGTAAATCAACTGGATGGTATTAACGATTATGCTACAAAACTAGCTACTAGTAATTCAAAGTTGAAAAAGCTTTCTACACCTGTGATTAGTGAGCTTGCAACACTCAAAAAAGGGTTGGTAATTACGACAGGAGACAATTATGTGGGTAGTGCAGAACCTCAGTTGAGAGAAAAAATTAGTGATTTGTATAGTACTATCTTAGATAATTATGATCGTCCTGCTAATACGCAACTTGAGAACCTGTCGTTGTTAGAAGAACGTTTTTCCAATGCCAAGACAACTTTTGAAAAGATAAAAACAAAGCGATTAAGTAAACTTCAAAAAGTCGCCAAAGAAATGAAGGTCGCGCCGCTTAAAACAAAAAGTATGGAGGCGTTTTTGGAAGATTAGGAGGTTTTTACAGGTAACTAAATTTCCCTGTTCGAGTAATCCGACAGGGATTTTTTATGAGCATGTTAAAATGACTACCTATTTTGAAAGGAATTATCCTTTCTCAAAACGAAGCCGAACAGTATCCAGGCTTTCATACGAACCAACCATGGTGACAATATCATGCAGCCTCAATCTAGTATAGCCATGTGAGATAATCATATGACCGCCTCGTCTGACCGAAAGGATAATAATATCAGGCGGTAATCTCAGGTTTCGTAATGATATGCCATGAAGATCTTTGTCCATAACCTCTAAATCTATCGTTCCTTGGTCTTTTTCCATGCCAAGTAAAAGAGAAGTGGCTTGTGGAGATTGAACGAAGTCGAAAAGCAAATTAATAATGGCAGTAGATGGATCCACTACCTTGGCGCCAAGGTCGTGAAACTTGTCAAAATTGATGCGGTCGTTAAGCCTTACCACCACATCTCTTGTACCAATGTGCTCATAAACCAGTTCACAAATCTGATAATTTTCATCATCGGTCAGGCAGGTGACCACCGCCTCTGCGAGCTTGGCATCAAGCCCTTCTAGCGTTGTCAAATCAACAGTTTGCGGGATATAGCGGACATCTAAATCAGGACACTTTTCGGCTGGGACATCCTTCATTTTTGTGGCAATTTTAACCTGCCATCCATGTTTTATAAACTGTCTTGCTAGGGCAATTGTTTTATCTTCTAACCCAAATATGATGACATCTCTGATGCCATCAAAAGTTGGCGTGCCAGCCCTAGTATGCCCTTCTTTCACATGGTTAATTGCCCATTTGAATAGTGGAGGCCCCAGTACTTGATTGACGACAATGACGGCAATTATGATTGTTTCAAGGGCATAACCCCACGCTGGAAAGGCGTGTGCAATAATGGTAGCCAGACCTAAACTTACCCCTGCCTGTGTTACATAAGGCATCCATCCTATCATGTTATGCTTTGCGGGGTCTCCTCCTAGCGTCCCTCCCACAAATGAACCGATAATTAACCCCGCTAATCGTAGGGCGAAGAAAATCAGCGCTACTTCCCATACGTCAACAAGAATATCTAATGACAATGATGTGCCAATTAATACAAAAAACGCAGCATACACTCGTGGCCCTACTTTATGTAAAATTTTCGCAAATTCTAGGCGATATGGAGAGTAATTGGTGACAAGCAATCCGCCAATAATACAAATTAGTAGTGGCTCAATGTGTATACCGAAGGGTAAATGCTCGGTAGTATAATGATGGACATAATGCGACAATAAATAAACGCTATAGCCAGCAATTAGAATCAAAATTGTTTTAATAGTGGGATTAATTTTTAAGGATAAAATTCCCTGTAAAATTTTTGATATAACGTATCCCAAAGCAAAGGACAGCATCAACTCACCGACTAATAGCAGTAAAAACCCCCACTCTAGTGCATAACCTTTAACCAAAGCCTCAGATAGCGCAAAGCAAATAGTAAATAAAATAATTACTAAAACGTCTTTAAGTACCGTAACACCAAGTGCAGTTTGTGTAAAAGGTCCTTTTGCCCGCATTTCATTAATCACCGCAATAGCAGAAGAAGGGGAACGCGCCACGAATATGGTGCCTGTTAAAATTGCAACGGCAATGATATTTTTGGTATTCATTCCCGCCATAAATGGAATATAGTCTGCCAATAGGTAAACACCAACGCAACCCAAAACAAACGTAATAATTAACTGACCGGCAGTCATCCAGACAATACTTTTCAGTCGGCTTCGGAGTTCTTTGAAATAAAGCTCTGTGCCTGCGGCAAAGGCAATATATGCCAAAGCAATGTCATTGATAAAATTTAGGCGTTTTACCGCCTCTAGTGGAATCAAGTCAATAACATAAGGACCAGAAATAATGCCCATGAATAAAAGTCCTGTAATTACCGGTAACTTGAATTTCACAAAAATTCTCGAAACCTTTACAGCAGCAATGGCGATAATACCAAAACCTGCCAAATAAATAATAAGATCCTTATCCAACATATAAATTTAATCAGTATAGAAATCCCTGGTAAAAGCGGCATCTCATAATCCTACGAAACTATCGATTTAAATCGAGAATTCTAAACTTCGCTTCAAAAAATAATAATTTGTGGAACTATAATTAATATTTTTTACTTGTAGCTTACAGTAATAAAACGATGAAATGAGCAAGCTATTTATAATTATATTATTTTTGTCAGGGTGTAGCGGTTTTGAATCACCCTCTTCTGATGCGCAATCTATAAGCCATCAGATTTGGGACGGTTTGTTAACCGAACACGTGTCTGCGGATGGATGGGTTGATTATAGCGCCTTTAAAAAAGACACTATTTTGCTACAAAAGTATTTAGATTTGTTAAGTAGCAATCCGCCTAATGAAGCAACTTGGACCAAAAATGAGCAGTTGGCGTATTGGATCAATGCGTATAATGCCTTTACCGTTAAATTGATTGTGGATAATTATCCAATAAAAAGCATTACCGAATTGCATCCGCAGCCCTATATTCCGATGGTCAATACTGTATGGCATCGGAATTTTTTTAAAATAGGGGGCACTACTATGAATTTAGATGCTATTGAGCATAAAATACTTAGAAAGAAATTTAACGAACCACGCATTCATTTTGCAATTGTTTGCGCCTCTTATTCATGTCCAAAACTGAGGAATGAGGCTTTTACTGGCGATAAGGTAGAAGCGCAGCTGAAAGACCAAGCGATGAATTTTATCAACGACCCAAAAAGAAATATCATCCAAAAGGATAAAGTGAAGCTTTCCAAAATTTTTAAATGGTTCAACCGAGATTTTACAAAAAATGAATCGCTTATTTCTTTCCTCAACCAATATTCGGAAGTAAAAATTGATAAGGATGCTACAATTGGCTATATGAAATATAACTGGTCACTGAACGAAAAATAGCCGAGCGCATTTTTGTCAGGTGAAGTTTTTGTAATTTTGCATTTTAGTAAAATAATTTTAACGATTTCTTGTAAAAGGGATTAAACGATAACATTAAATAATTTGTAAAGGGACAATTCCGATGTATTGCTGAATTACCTCGAGCATCAGGCATCTAACTTCAAGCCTTATCGAGAGGATTTTTCAACATATTTTCAAATAGCCCCTTCACTAGTTTTTTATTGTGAAACAACATAATCAATGTCAGAAAAAGTAAGAGTACGATTTGCGCCAAGCCCAACAGGAGCATTGCACATTGGCGGAGTGAGAACGGCTTTGTTCAATTATTTATTTGCAAAAAAGCATAACGGGACGGTAATTCTAAGAATAGAAGATACCGACCAGCATAGATTTGTGGAGGGGGCAGAAGATTATATCAGAGAATCGTTGCACTGGATAGGGATGAAATTCGACGAAGGCGAGGGCATTGGAGGAGAATTTGGTCCATACAAACAGTCGGAAAGAAAAGCAATATATCAGGAATATGCTCAGAAATTGCTAGATGAAGGAAAGGCATACTATGCTTTTGATACAGCCGAAGAATTAGGCGGAATTAGAAAAAAACTAGAAGCAGAAAAGAAAACCTTTATTTACAATTCACAATCACGTATGTCAATGAAAAATGCGTTGACACTTTCGGAGGATGAGGTAAAGCAGCGGATCTCTGGAGGAGAGTCGTATGTAGTGAGGTTGAAAGTTGCTGAAAACGAGGAGGTTAAACTCCACGATTTGATACGAGGAGAAGTAACGGTAAACTCAAATACCATTGACGATAAAATTTTGTTAAAATCAGATGGTATGCCCACGTATCATCTTGCCAATGTGGTGGATGATTATTTAATGAAAATCTCGCATGTGATACGTGGTGAAGAATGGTTGCCGTCCACACCACTGCATGTATTGCTGTACCAAAATTTTGGGTGGGAAGCATCAATGCCAAAATTTGCGCACTTGCCGTTGCTGTTAAAACCTAGTGGACAAGGAAAATTAAGCAAAAGAGACGCAGATAAAATGGGCTTTCCGATTTTTCCGCTGAACTGGAAAGACCCGAAAACAGGGGAAGTTGCAGTTGGGTTTAAAGAGGCAGGTTACTTGCCTGATGCTTTTCTGAATTTCTTAGCATTTTTGGGCTGGAATCCTGGGACAGAACAGGAGATTTTTAGCCTATCACAACTGGTAGAAGCGTTCAGCATGGAAAGGGTAGGGAAATCAGGAACGCAGTTTGATATCGAGAAAGCCAAATGGTATAATCAGCAGTATCTCAAAGAAAAACCGTCGGAGAAACTCTCGAAATATTTGCTTTCGAGTCTTGAAAAAGAAGGGATTGATTGCACCAAAGAAAAAGCCAAAGCGGTGTGTGAACTGATGAAAGAGCGGGTTACTTTTCCTAGTGAATTATATACAGGCGCTCAATATTTTTTCAATGCTCCTGAAACTTTCGATGAAAAAACCGTTAAAAAGAGATGGACAGCGCAAGCAGTGGCGGTATTAAATGATTTCAAGGAGTTGATTGGAAGCTTTTATCCTTTTGAAGCGGAGCGCATAAAAGAAACTTTAGTA
>CAYRIF010000266.1:0-5237 GCA_964424205.1 uncultured Roseivirgaceae bacterium
GAATTGAGAAAAACTGAAACGCAGGATTGGTGGAATGAAATATCCGATTTGGAAAAGTCATCCATTGAAAAAGGTATTGGCGACGCTGAAAATGGTAAAGTAACTCCCCATTCTGAAGCCCGCAAAGTATATGAAAAGTGGCTATAAGATTGACTGGACAGACAATGCGCTCAGTGAATTAAAACAAACGTATCAATACCTAGAAGAAAATTGGACTGAGAAGGAATTGAGTAACCTATCTCTTGCCATCGAAAAAACGCTAAAACTAATTTCTTATAATCCCAACTTGTATCCTTTATCGGATAAAAAGGATGTTAGAAGAGCGATTGTCAAAAAGTTGAATACACTGTATTATAGAGTACGAGAGGATAAACGGGTTGAAATTCTTTCATTTTTTTCAAACAGAAAGAATCCTGATAAAAGAAAATTATAGTGTTTTTTCAGTGTAAATGGCCTTGAAAGGATAAAATCCAAATAACCTTGAATGGAATCTAATGATAACCAACCAAGCCTCACAAAGAACAAAGATCTCAAAAAAACCTACATCATCAGAAAGAAAGGTAACAGAAAGTAATCTCATATAGTATAAATTGACTATATTTGTCAAATAGAACTATGTCAAATGAATACTTTCGGAACAATATTAAAAACAAATAGAGAAGAGAAAGGGCTAAAACTAGCGGAGGTATTCGCTGCGCTTAAAATTGATATTGCCATCATCAGCAAAATAGAAAGAGGAGAGCGCCGTGCTACCAGGAAGCAAGTGACTGATTTCATTCGATTTTATACACTCAATGAGCAGGAGGGGTTTTCTGCTTGGCTGAGTGATAAAATATTATATGAGCTGAAAGATGAGCATTTTGGGTTGGAGGCATTAAAAGTTGCGGAGTCGGCAGTGAAATATCAAATCAAAAAGCATGCAGAAAAGCTTGATGATTTGGATTCAGACATTACCAATTTACTCAAAAAGGTTGATGCGCTCAGGGAGCAGTGGCAAAGCTATAAACCATTGAATCAAATTCAAGTAGAAAAAATGCAAGCCCATTTTAATGTGCATTATACTTTTGAAAGTAATCGGATTGAAGGCAATACGCTGACCATGCAGGAAACACACCTGGTGGTGAATGAGGGACTGACTGTTGGCGGAAAAAGCATGCGGGAGCATTTGGAAGCCATCAATCATTATGAGGCGATTGATTTTATCATGGAGCTTGTGAAAAATAAAAGTATACTTTCTGAAAAAACCATGAAGGAGGTGCATTATTTAATTTTGAAGGGCATCGATAGAGCAAATGCAGGAATTTATAGAACCGTACCTGTGATGATTAGTGGCAGTGTACATAAACCACCACAGCCATATTTGTTGGCAAGAAAGATGGAGGAGGTTTTTGAGTTTTATGATAAATTCAAAGTAAAATTGCATCCTGTAATTATGGCTGCGGATATGCATCAGAAGATTGTAACGGTACATCCGTTCATTGATGGAAATGGTCGAACGTCTCGATTGATGATGAACTTGATTCTTTTGAATAGTGGTTTTACCATCGCTAATATTAAGGGCGATGATAAATCTAGGATGAGTTACTATACTGCTTTGGAGCAAGTGCAAACTGAGAATAATTCAAAAGCATTTTACATGTTGGTATTGAATGCTACTATTGAGTCGCTTGCAGCGCATATTGAATTGGCTGGAGGAATGCCGCATTAATTGTGGCATCCCTCGCCACTTGTTGGCGTGCCAAACGGGTCAGGGTCATGGAGAACTATAATATTTTTTAAAGGATTTTAGGTGATGTTCTGTGAGGACATAGACCACGGAACAAAGTCAGCCGATTGTCACAAAATCAACTCACCCCGCCACCATTCTCAATTGCCTTTTCAGGTTTTAAGAATGATAAGGTGCCATCAATATTTTCTGCCATGAGTATCATTCCCTGCGACTCGATGCCCATGATTTTACGAGGGGCAAGATTGAGCAACAGGCATACTTGTTTGCCAAGGATTGCATCTGGGTCATAATATTGTGCAATACCGCTGACAACCGTTCGCTGGTCAATACCCGTATCAACTTTTAATTTCAGCAGTTTTTTAGATTTTTTTACTTTTTCAGCTTCTAAAATTGTACCGATTCGAATGTCCATTTTCATGAAATCATCGAATGCAACTTCTGGCTTTTGCTCAGGAATTGTTTTTGCCGCTAGCTCATTTTCCTTTTTTGTATCTTCTAGTTTCTGTATTTGATTTTCAATCATTTCGTCCTCTATTTTCTCAAAAAGTAAAGCTGGTTTATCAATCTGATGATTGTTTTCTAATAAATCAATGTTGCCACTAGCTGCCCATCTTAAATCAGCAATGCCGAGCATGTCTTGCAATTTTTTACTGGTAAAGGGTAAAAATGGTTCGGAGACGATGGCTAGGTTTGCAGCAATCTGCAAACTGATGTTCAAAATTGTTTTCACTCTTTCTTCATCGTCTTTGATGAGCTTCCATGGCTCAGTATCAGCAAGGTATTTGTTGCCTAGCCTTGCCAATTCCATCATGGTGTTGAGTGCCTCTCTAAATTTGTATTGCTCCAATGATGATGCTATCTTTTCAGGAAGTGCTTTTAATTTTACGATGGTGTCCTCATCGAAAGCTGTTAACGCACCTCTTTCTGGAACTACTCCTTCAAAATATTTATGCGTCAATACCAATGCTCGATTTACAAAATTACCATAAATTGCTACAAGCTCGTTGTTATTTCTTGCTTGAAAATCCTTCCAAGTGAAGTCGTTGTCTTTTGACTCAGGTGCATTGGCGCAGAGCGTATAGCGCAGCACATCTTCTTTGCCAGGAAAATCCGCTAAATATTCATGCAGCCAAACCGCCCAATTACGAGAAGTTGAGATTTTATTTCCCTCTAAATTCATGAATTCATTGGCAGGGACATTGTCAGGCAAAATAAAATTTTTGGAGGCTTTTAGTATGGTAGGAAAAATAATACAGTGAAATACGATATTGTCTTTTCCTATAAAATGCACCAATTTTGTGTCCTCACACTTCCAATAGTCCTCCCATTTTTTTCCTGTCTTTTCTGCCCATTCCTTGGTAAAAGAAATATAACCAATTGGCGCATCAAACCACACATAGAGTACTTTTCCTTCTGCATCGGCCAATGGAACTTTAATGCCCCAATCCAAATCCCTCGTCATGGCCCTTGGTTTTAATCCTTGCGTAATCCAAGATTTACACTGTCCATATACGTTTGGTTTCCATTCCTGATGACCTGCTAGCAACCATTCTTTGAGCCAATCTTCATACTTATCGAGTGGTAGGTACCAATGCTTTGTTTCTTTTAATATTGGATTTTCGCCGCTGATGGTTGACTTTGGATTTATTAATTCCCGTGGGCTGAGTGCTGTGCCACAACTTTCGCACTGGTCACCATAAGCGCCATCAAATTTGCAATTTGGGCAAGTGCCTACAATATACCTGTCTGCTAAAAACTGCTTATTTTTCTCGTCGTAATATTGCTCAGAAGTTTTCTCCGTAAATTTACCATCATCGTACATTTTTTTAAACATTCCTGCGGCAGTCTGGTGATGGGTTTCTGAGGTTGTTCGTGAGTAAATATCAAAGGTCATTCCGAAATCTTCAAAAGATTTTTTAATTATTCCATGGTATTTATCAACGATATGCTGCGGCGTAACGCGTTCTTTTTTTGCTCGGAGTGTAATGGGTACACCATGTTCATCACTGCCACACACGAAGGCAACATCTTTTTCTTTCAACCTCAAGTATCGTGCATAAATATCAGCTGGCACGTAGACTCCTGCCAGGTGTCCAATGTGAACGGGACCGTTGGCATAAGGCAACGCTGCAGTGATGGTATATCGTTTTACTTCTGGCATATTCTAATTTCTAAATTTTAGCAAAGATAAAGTTATTTTTTTTCAACATTCAGAAATTATGCTACTCTTAAGGGTAAATTTTTGTTTAATAATGAGCTTAATGGTTAAATTGTATTTGTACCAAAAGAAATTAAGCTACTCTTAATGCCTTAATGGTAAACCAGAATTAGTAGATTTGTGCTACATAACCCAAAGAAATATGGAGATAAAAAAAATAGCATTAAATGACATTCATGAGAAACTAGGGGCGAAGATGGTGCCTTTTGCTGGATATAATATGCCTGTGAGATATTCGTCAGATATTGAGGAGCACATGACCGTTCGAAATGGGGTAGGAGTATTTGATGTATCACACATGGGTGAATTTGTGCTTAAAGGATCAAATGCACTGGGCTTAATTCAGCGGGTAACGTCTAATGACGCTTCTAAATTAATAGACGGAAAAGCGCAGTACTCATGTTTGCCAAACGAAACAGGAGGCATTGTGGATGATTTGTTGGTATATAAAATAAAGGATGAGGAATACCTATTAGTGGTGAATGCTTCGAATATTGATAAGGACTGGGATTGGATTCAGCAATACAATACTGAGGGCGTGGACATGCAAAACATCTCTGATGATATTAGCTTGTTTGCTGTGCAAGGACCAAAGGCAATTGAGGCATTGCAATCGCTTACGGATATTAATCTTTCTGACATCAGTTTTTACTCGTTTGTCAAAGGAGCATTAGCAGGAGCACCTGATGTCATTATCTCGGCGACTGGCTATACTGGTTCGGGAGGATTTGAATTGTATGTAAAAAACGAATACGCAGCACAGGTTTGGAATAAAATATTTGAGGCAGGGAAGTCATTGGATATCAAGCCAATAGGACTTGGTGCAAGAGATACCTTGAGATTAGAAAAAGGATACTGTTTGTACGGAAATGATATTGACGACACTACTTCGCCACACGAGGCAGGTTTGGGATGGATTACCAAATACACGAAGAAATTCACCAATTCAGAGCATCTTTTGAAACAAAAAGAGGAGGGAGTGACACGGAAATTGGTAGGTTTTGTGATGGAAGAAAGAGGTATTCCTAGGCATGGCTATGAGATTAAAAACGAGGAAGGAGGAACGATAGGTCACGTAACTTCTGGCACACAATCTCCCATGCTAAGCAAGGGTATTGGGTTGGGCTATGTTGAAAAAGCATATGCAAAGGCTGAGTCGGAAATTTTTATTGCGGTACGGAAGAAAGTATTAAAGGCGGTGGTGCGGAAATTGCCATTGGTTTAAATTATTTAGTATGAAAAACATCGAAGTTTGCCTAAGCCCTGAATTAATTCATTTGTACGAGTTAT
>CAYRIF010000267.1:0-5234 GCA_964424205.1 uncultured Roseivirgaceae bacterium
AAAGTTTGCTGCAGACTATGCTGAAAAATACCATGCAAAACTCATTTCACTAACTGAAGAAGCAAAAAAAGTGCTGTTAGGCTTCCCATTTCCAGGAAATATTCGTCAATTAAAAAATCTAGTGGAGCAAATATCTGTTTTTGAAAGCCTTCGGGAGGTTGATACTGATACGCTAAAAAAATACCTGCCTGAAGTAAGAAGAAACTTTCCCGCCTTACTCAAAAATAAGCAGGATGGAAATGGTGATTTTTCAGAACGAGACCTCCTTTACAAAGTGCTTTTCGATATGAAACGAGACATGACAGAGTTGAAAAAACTGGTGCACGACGTGCTAAAAAACGAAGGTGGCGGAACACAAATTCTAGAAAAACATCAAAATCTTTTCTCCAACCTGGACGAACCTGTGCAGCAAGTAGAACAAGATGCGGCACAGCTATATATAGAGCCTCAATCAGAGGTTTCCAATAAGTATGACACAGAAAAAATTCTTGACATTACACACGTTGCTGAGGAAGAAGAAGAATCACTTTCCATAGAAAAGAAAGAAAAGGAGCTGATTATCAAGGCGTTAGAAAAAAACAATAACAAACGTAAATATGCGGCACAAGATTTGGGGATATCAGAAAGAACACTTTACCGTAAAATCAAACAATATGAAATTGAAAAGTAAATCCCTGCCTTACTTATTGTCTATTACTTTACTCTTAGCTGTTTTTACACTGCAAAATTGCAATTATTCGTTTACGGGAACTTCTCTTTCGGACGATATAAAAGCAATCACGGTCAGACAATTTGAGAATTATGCAGGTGATGGACCAGCAACCATCAGTCAAACTTTTACCGAGAGTTTAAGAGATTTATACCAGCGTAACACGCGACTAAACGTGGTGAATGATGGGGAAAGTGATTTACAAGTAGAAGGTGAAATCATAGGTTATACCACCGCCCCTTCCACACCAAGTGCGTCGGGGAGCAGCGACAGGGTTGATATTGCAAGTCAAACAAGATTAAAAATCACCGTAAAGGTTATCTTTGTAAATCTTACAAATGAAGAAGAAGATTTTGAAAAAACATTTTCCAATTTTCGGGACTTTCCAAGTGACAAACCGCTGAGTAGTGTAGAAAGTGGTCTCATAGATGAGATTTTTGAAGATATTACATTAGATATTTTCAATGCAACGGTCGCTAATTGGTAAAATTTCCTATATTTAGCCATTCATAAAAATAAACAGGTCAATCGTGAACAAAGAAAAGTTAATATCACTCATCAATAACCCTACAAATATTTCGAATGAGGATTTAGAAGCACTCAAGAAATTAGCGGATGAGTATCCATATTTTCAGATAGCACATACGCTTATCGCTAAAACATTAGGGGACAACAAATCACTTGCCTTTAAAAATAGGCTTCATTATGCCTCCATTACATCGCCAGATAGAAATATCCTTAAAAAAGTAATCGAAGGTCATGCCATATCCTATGCAACTAGTAGTGCAATTGAAAACCCTATTAAGGAGGAACTAGCAATAAATACTCCTAAAGAAGAAATCAAAGAAACCGAAAGTTCAGCCGACATTGTTAAGGAGAGACTTGCTGAAATAAAAGGCACAAAGGTTGAAGAAAACCTGTCTGACATAGCCATACCAGCTGCCAGCAGTACAGGCACCGTAAAACTATCCGATAGTACTGAAGACAATAAATTGATCAACGAACTGGAAGAAAATTTAAAATCTTTAAAAGAAGCCAAAGAAAGAAATGTAGCAGAGGCTAAAATCAAGCGACCAGTCAAAAGTGAAACAATCAGTAAAGTAGCCAGTACGCCTAAAACAAAAACGGATAGAAAAAAAGTAGGCGCTGTTCAAAAGAAGGCGACAACTGCTAAAAAAACCACTGAAAAATCAAAAATTGCCGTTAATAAGAAGCCTACACTGGCCAAAAGAGCGGCAAAAAAGGTTACTACAGCCAAAAAAACCGTCAATAAAGTTGCGAAAAGCAAAACAACACCTATCAGAAAAACAGCTGCTAAAAAAACTACTCCCAAAAAGGTAGCCGTTAGAAAGGTAGCTGCAATAAAAAAAGTAGCAGCAGTAAAAGTAAGTCCAAAAAAGGCTGCCGCAAAAAAAACAGTAACAACTAAAAAAAACTCATCGCCTAAGGCTAGTGCAAAAAAAACACCGCCTGTAAAAGCAAAAAAAACAACAGCCGTTGCTGCAAAAAAAAAACGCTTAAAAAAAACAAGTAGCAACAAAAAAGTAACAGCACAAAAAAAAATCATTGATGATTTTATTAAAAAGGAGCCTAAAATACGACCGAAAAAACCTTCCTTAAAAGTTAAGGAAAAGCCGCAAAAAGACCTTTCTGTAGAGAGTACCAAAATTAAAAATGACCTTGTTTCGGAGAATTTGGCAATCATAATGGAGAAACAAGGAAAAATAAGCAAAGCAAAAGATATTTATAAAAAATTAATTTGGAAATTCCCACAAAAAAAGGCTTACTTTGCAACTCGAATTAAAGAATTAGATAAAAAATAGAATTAATATGACAGCATTAGTAATTGTAATCACCATAATTTGCATACTATTAGTATTGGTAGTACTTGCACAAAATCCTAAAGGTGGCGGCATGTCTAGCCAGTTTGGAGGAGCTGCAACTACTCAAATTATGGGCGTTAAAAAAACAGGTGACTTTTTAGAAAGATTTACTTGGTTTCTAGCAATCGCATTATTAGTACTTTCTCTTTCTACAAACTTTATAGTGCCAAACTCAGCAGATGAAGATGGCGCACAGAATAGTCCTAATTTAGAAAAAGCGCAAGACAGAACGATTGTTCCTCCAGCAGATTTGGGCATTGAGAAACCAGCCACTGATACCGAGGGTGACGCTCCATCTGAAGAAACGGATTAGATTGAAATTATTGAAGAAAAACATTATTAGGGTTGCCAAAAGCAATCCTAATTTTTTTATTGTTTTTTTTCATCTGACAAAACATATATTCTCACTGTCTATCGGGCAGTATAAACTGCAACTTTGACATGATATTTTGTCAATACAGAAAAAAACAGTGATTGGCACGAGAAGTGCTAATCTATTACCACAAAAAGACTCCTCATAAATGTAGGGATGTTTTTATTGCACCCTCCGATAATTTGGGAGATAAAAAGAAATGTTTAATTTATAATAACTAAAATAAAAAATGTCTAAAATTAACTTTAAACCATTGGCAGACAGAGTGCTTGTTGCGCCAACAGCAGCAGAAGAAAAAACAGCTTCTGGAATTATCATACCAGATACCGCAAAAGAAAAACCCCAAAACGGCAAAATAGTTGCGATAGGAACAGGTAAAAAAGATGAGCCTTTCAATGTGAAAGTTGGCGACAAGGTATTGTACGGAAAATATGCTGGCACTGAAATAGCAATCGACGGAAAGGATTACCTAATCATGAAAGAAGCTGATATTTTCGGCATTATTTAATTTAACATTTACATAAGAAACTAAGATATAATCATGGCAAAAGATATAAAATTTGACACAGAAGCAAGAGATTCCTTAAAAAGAGGCGTTGACAAGCTTGCAGAAGCAGTAAAAGTAACACTTGGACCAAAAGGAAGAAATGTTATCATAGATAAAAAATTTGGAGCACCAACAATCACTAAAGATGGTGTTTCAGTAGCAAAAGAAATCGACCTAAAAGACCCTGTTGAGAATATGGGTGCTCAATTGGTAAAAGAAGTAGCGTCAAAAACTGCAGATGATGCAGGTGACGGAACTACAACAGCAACTGTCTTGGCACAAGCAATTTTCAATACAGGTATAAAAAACGTAGCTGCCGGTGCTAATCCAATGGATTTAAAAAGAGGTATTGATTTGGCAATTACTGCTATTGTTGAAAACTTAAAAAAACAATCCAAAAAAATCTCAGATACCAAGGAAATTTCGCAAGTCGCTACCATTTCTGCCAATAACGATGCTGAAATTGGAAAAATGATTGCACATGCCATGGAAAAAGTGGGGAAAGACGGTGTAATCACTGTAGAAGAGGCAAAAGGTACTGAGACAGAAGTAAAAACAGTAGAAGGAATGCAATTTGACAGAGGATATCTTTCTCCGTATTTTGTAACCAATACTGATAAAATGGAAGTGGAAATGGAAACCCCATATATATTAATATATGACAAAAAAGTTTCTACCATGAAAGAACTACTACCAATTCTTGAAGCAGTAGCACAAACTGGCAAGCCTTTGGTGATTGTTGCTGAGGATGTTGACGGTGAAGCACTTGCTACTTTAGTAGTGAATAAAATCAGAGGATCTTTAAAAATAGCAGCTGTAAAAGCCCCAGGCTTTGGTGACAGAAGAAAAGCCATGCTTGAAGATATCGCTATATTGACTGGCGGTACTGTTATCTCTGAAGAGCGAGGATACAAACTAGAAAGTGCTACTATCGATTACCTTGGTACTGCAGATAAAATAAACATTGACAAAGACAATACAATTATTGTCAATGGCGGAGGAACAAAGAAGAATATCCAAGCGAGAGTTAATCAGATAAAACAACAAATTGAGAATACAACTTCTGATTATGACAAGGAGAAACTTCAAGAAAGGCTTGCCAAATTAGCAGGTGGCGTAGCTATATTATATGTAGGTGCCGCTACTGAAGTAGAAATGAAAGAGAAAAAAGATAGAATTGATGATGCACTTCACGCTACACGGGCAGCCGTACAGGAGGGAATCGTAGCTGGTGGTGGTGTAGCATTAATCAGGGCTATAAAGTCGCTTGATAAGATACAATCAGAAAATGATGATCAAGAAACAGGTGTCAACATTGTACGCATAGCGTTAGAATCCCCACTCCGCACAATTGTAAAAAATGCTGGTGGTGAAGGTTCCATCGTGATACAGAAAGTAAAAGATGGTAAAGCAGATTTTGGTTATAATGCAAGAACTGATAAATATGAAAACCTATTTAAAGCTGGGGTTATTGACCCAACGAAAGTTACTAGGCTTGCTTTAGAAAATGCTGCTTCGATTTCAGCACTTCTACTCACCACGGAATGTGTAATTGTAGATGAGCCTGAAGATGAAAAAATGCCGCCAATGCCTCCAATGGGTGGCGGTGGAATGGGCGGAATGATGTAATTCCAACCCTCTCATAAGAAAAAAGGCTATCAATTAATAATTGGTAGCCTTTTTTCATTCCTTGGCTTGTGTCTCCACAAGCTAAGATATTAG
>CAYRIF010000268.1:0-5214 GCA_964424205.1 uncultured Roseivirgaceae bacterium
TTAGAAGTTATCTAAATAAAAAGCCCTCTTCTGAATTCAGAAGAGGGCTTTATCACAAACTAAATCGTTTTATTTTTTTGCATCGTATTGCGTAAGCATTTTTTTGAACTGACTAGGATTTTTATACCCAGCTACAGGTTGTATATTTTTCAAGTTTTCATCCATCAATACTATGGTGGGATAACCACTTACTCGCATGGATCTTGCCAATTGCTGTTCTGTCATTTTTTGACCATTAAATACAATTTCCGCTTTGCTTTCAGCATCCAGCTTAACCGCATAATATTTACCATTTACTAAATCTACTATTTCGGCATTTTGAAAAGTAGCCTTGTCCATTTTTTTACACCATCCACACCATTTGGTATAAACATCAATAAATATAGTTCTTGGATTTTCTTTGTTCAATGTCTGCGCTTCTTCGATTGTCAGCCATTCAATTTTATCTCCCTCTGTTCTTGTTTGCTGATTTGCGTTAGCAAAAACGAGGACAATGAATAATGAGGCAACTCCTAATAATATTTTATTTTTTAACATAGTATATTTTGTTTTCAGGTTTTAGAACGTAAAGATTGACAAAAAGATTTCAATTTTTTTATCTTTTCAGTGAAATCCTGTGCTTATGTAAGTATTAAGACAATCTTTATGCCAATTTTACGCTTTCAAAATATTTTTTACAATTTGTAACAGTTTTTTTTCTTCTGATTCCCAATAAATGTCCATGTCGGTTGTGTTCGCATAAAATGAAGTATTTTTTAATTTATCGAACAGTACTTCTGGCTGAATGTTTTTATAATCAATCGAGATGCAAGCATTATATTTTGTGCAAAATTGCACCCAATATGTATTCTCAGTTACAATCATGGGTAACTGATGTGCCATATACTCATATATTTTTGTGGGAAAACAATTTTCCGTGCTTTTGTTTTTGCGATAGGTGATTAAGCCAAAATCTGCAGTTTCTATTGCGTCAATGATTTCGGAATGAGGTACAAGTTGATTGCCACCAATGAGTGTGATGTCCTTATTTGATGCAATTTTATTTTTTATTTTATTTAGGGTAGGGGCTATTGCACAATAGCCAATGATGGTGAGTTTAAATTTTTCTTCTATTTTATTTAGTTTTTCTAATAAATTAATGGCTTCAAAGATGCCGTAGTTTTCTGCAATGGTGCCAGAATAGAGGAGGGCAGTAGTATTTTTACTATTTGTTTTTTTGACCACTTTTGTGCCTGTGGATTTATACTTGTTTTCTATTACGGTGCTTTTTCCTTTTGTAAAAGAAAACTCCTTTTCATAGTTTTTTTCAGCCAAAAAATAATGTGCAACAAACAGTCGGCTGAGCCATTCTAATGTCCGAATGGATGTTGCTAGCGGTAGCCTTAATAGTTGAGGGTAAGTA
Source organism: uncultured Roseivirgaceae bacterium (assembly GCA_964424205.1). Classification (GTDB taxonomy): domain Bacteria; phylum Bacteroidota; class Bacteroidia; order Cytophagales; family Cyclobacteriaceae; genus CAYRIF01. Next base: position 1,403 of record CAYRIF010000268.1, read on the forward strand.
TCGGTGTAGCGGATGTTTCGATAGTAATTTTCTCGTACATCGTAGATTATTTTAGCGCCAAATAATATTCTGTATAGATATGTAACTAATTGTAAATCAATACTATTAACTATAATAAGTTGAGGTTTTACTTTAAGCAATAATTTAAAATATTTAAGCGGGGCAAAAAGCCGTTGGATGCTGGTTCTTGTGAAGTTGAAGAGTGGGTAGCATATAATGTTTGTGATGGAATTAATGCGCTTGGAATAGAAACCAATGATAGCAATGTCATACTTGCTCGACTTACTTAATGAGCACGCAAACTTCTCAAACATCCGTGTATCATCCACGGGTTTAAGTAAAGAGGCGATAACTATTTTAGGCTTACTCATTTGCTCAAAAATAGGGAATAGCATTTAAGTTTTGCATAGTTCTGCCAAAAGTTAGGATCGGGATATGGACGCGCTAACTATTTTTGAATCCAACAAGTGTAATTTTCTATTCATTAATGCTTCGATTTTCCCTTTATTATATGCTTATTTTGTGGCATTATTATAACTACAGAACGAATGCGTTATGGAATCTTGGCATTTAATTTGCAAGATGGTTAGTAGAACAATTTTTACAATTATGAAAAAGACACTTTTACTTTTTACTGTTACACTATTTTTTTCAGCATTTATTCTCAAAGAGGAGGTTACATATACTCCTGTATCAAATCATAATTTTGATACTGGCGAATATTTAGGTTATGACGTCAATTATGGAATATTCAATGTGGCGAAGGGGCAGATGGTTATCGATAAAAATCTGTACAAAATTAATGGTAGAAAAAGTTATAAAATAGATGTGACGGGTAAAACTACTGGGATAGCGGGTTGGTTGGCCAAGGTGGATGATAAGTGGGGTGTATATGTGGATAAGGGGTCGTTGTTGCCGCATATCTCATATCGCATGATTAAAGAAAATAATTATAGAAAGAACGAACGAGTTTTGTTTGATCATAAAACGGATAAAATTGAATATAAACTAATTAATAAGGAAACTGGAAAATATAATCCTTCAAGGTTTTTCAAAGCACCTAATAATGTGCGGGATATGATTTCTAGTTTTATGTATTTACGTACATTAGATTATAGTAAAATCAAAGTGGGTGATGTGATAGCGGTCGATGCTTTTTTTGAAGATGAGTTTTATGATTTCAGAATGATCTACAAAGGTAAGGAGGTTGTAAAGACTAAATTTGGCAAGGTGAATGCCATTAAACTTGTACCTATCATGCCTGATAATAAAATATTTAAAGGAGAGAATTCAATATCTGTTTGGCTATCGGATGATGAAAACAAGATCCCAGTACGTATTGTTGCCAAAATGTTTGTGGGAAAAATGGTGGTGGGACTTGAGAAATATGACGGATTATTGCACAAGCTTAACTTTGTAAAAGCAAAAAGCTAGTGATATACGGAATATTTAAAATTAAAGAGATGCAAATTGTATCTCTTTTTTGTTGCCTATTGAAGGAATCTTTAAAGCCTTGTATGGTTTTAATAAATAAAAATTAACTTTGTAGAAAAATAGATTTATATGTTTATCAGAATTAATTACCTATTACTTGTTTTGTTTTTTATGGCTTCTTCGTGTAGCAAATCATCAGAATCAGATTTAGCTGACCAGTATTTTAAGCAAGGAAATTACAACAAAGCAATCACCTCTTATAATGCATTTTTAAAGCTTGATCCTGAGAATATAAAGTCGATTTATAACAGAGGAAGAGCCTATGAGGAGCTGGGGAAGTTTGATGAGGCAGTAAGTGATTATCAAAGTGTTTTGAAAATTGACCCTGTGAATGTAAACGCTAATCTTAGCATTGGAAAAAATTTCTATAGAGAAAAAGAGTATGACAAGGCATCTTTATTTTTTGATAAAGTAACAAAATCTGATAGCGAAAACTATGTTGCTCATTTTTTTAGAGGCAGGGCATTATCTAAAATGGGTTTATTGAAAGAGGCATTGGAATCATATAATAATGCCATCAATATTAATAAAGATTATGGTGATGCGTATTTTTCTAGGGCTACACTTTATCGCTATTTAAAGAATAATAAAAAGGCATGCAATGATTTTAAATTGGCTAAAGCGCTTGGTATAAAAGAGGCTAAAACAGCGATTGATAGGTATTGCAAGTAGCAGTTCCTTATTCCACTGCATGATTATGTTTGCAGATTTTTTGGCTAGGAATTTTTCCACTGCCTATACAATCAGGACATTGACTTTCTAAGACTTTCTTTCCTAAACAAACTGGACAAGTTGTAAAACCTGTGGTGTGACAGGTAGGGCAAGACTCATATTCGTTTTTACCAAATTTATTCTTAGTAATCAGTACACCTTCTCCATGGCAAGTTTTACAGGCAGTTTTTCCTGCGCCTTTACAATAATAACAAGTTGCAGTTAATAATCCTTTACCTTCACATAGCGGGCAGGTAACTAGTTCGTAACCTTTTGTATCACACAAATCACAATCCATTATTTCACTTTCCTTTTTTTCTAAAAGTGTTTTTAATTGAAGCGCTTGTTCGTAATAGTTTCCCGCTTCCCCGGTGAGTTTGAGGTATTTGGTTAAGAAATTTTTACTGTTTTCGTTTTGATTGATGGCGTATAGCGTTTCTGCAAAGAGATAACTCATATCGGTTGGCATTACTTTCTTGGTTGCCAGCATTTTACGAAATGTGCTATTTGCTTTTTTGTAATTTTGCTGCTGCATTTCAACTTTAGCTTTGCGCATTAACGCTGTGACATCTTTGTCAATGAGTGGTCGTTGCGCAAAGCTCTTGCTAAAAGAAAAGATAAGGAGTAGAAAAATTATTCTAAAATTGGTATTCATTAACTTTTTAAATGCATTTAATGTAAAAAAGGTTTCTTTATTTCTTAAAATAATCGGAAACAGCCATGTCTTTTGAGTCTGGGCTATACTTATAAAACCCTTCTCCTGATTTCCTTCCCAATTTTCGTGCCGTAACCATATTTACTAGTAGGGGACAGGGCGCATATTTTGGATTTCCGAAGCCTTTGTATAGTACATGTAGGATAGACAGGCACACATCTAAACCTATAAAATCTGCCAGTTGCAATGGTCCCATGGGATGCGCCATGCCTAGTTTCATGACTGTATCAATTTCAGACACCCCAGCTACTCCTTCGTGAAGCGTATATATGGCTTCATTGATCATGGGCATGAGTATTTTATTGGCTACAAAGCCTGGATAATCATTGACCTCAACAGGTATTTTTCCAAGGTTCTTAGATAGCGCCATGATGGCACTTGTTACATCATCACTGGTAGCATAGCCTTTGATTATTTCTACTAATTTCATGATGGGTACTGGATTCATGAAGTGCATGCCGATTACCTTTTCAGGGCGGGCAGTGACAGATGCTATTTTGGTGATAGATATTGAGGAGGTATTGCTTGCGAGGATTGTTTTTTCTTCACAAAGGTCATCTAGTTGCTTGAATATTTTTAATTTTAGCGCTTCGTTTTCTGTGGCGGCTTCTACTACAAGATCAATGTTTTTTAGTCCATTCCCCATTTCAGAGTAGGTCTTGATGTTTGCTAAGGTTTGCTTTTTAGTGGCGTCATCAATTTTCCCTTTGCTGAGTTGCCTATCTAGGTTTTTTTCAATAGTAGCGAGTGCTTTTTTTAGCGCATCTTCTGATATGTCGATGAGCGAAACTTGAAAATTGTTTTGGGCAAAAACGTGGGCAATTCCGTTACCCATTGTTCCAGAACCGATTACTGCAATATGCTTCATTATAGTTGTTTATTTAGGGTCTGC
>CAYRIF010000269.1:0-5185 GCA_964424205.1 uncultured Roseivirgaceae bacterium
GGTTTTCCTTCCAATGTAATTTTCAATCGTATTCAAATCATCCTTTTGCTTTATCAAAAAATAGTCTTCTTGTTTTGTAATTCTATTCCTTTTTAAGTTTCCGTAAGGCATATCACCGAGTAATATTGCTTGTAAAATATCAAATGATATTTTAAACTTATATTTTTTGCTTAATTCAGTATAATCAAAATAATGATACACTTTGTTAATTCTATCGACGTAAACTAGTGAGTCATTGGTAATAAGACATCGACCGCCTTCAATTCCTCCAGCACCAGTAAGTTGCACCCATATCAGGCTATCTTTTTTTATTCTAAAATTGGCTTTGGCATTTTGTCGTTCATTATCTTCCAAATATCCAATTTTTGCTTTGGCTTTCAGGTAGCTAAAATCAAACTGTTGGATTTCTAATTTGCTTTTTTTAACGAGGGAAGAGCTTGCTCTATTTTTCCTTTGGCATGAATAGGAAAAAGAAATAAGCAAAATGAGTAATAACGTGAGTCTTCTATTCATAAAGTTTTCGGTGCGCTATTTTTTTATCAATAAATTCAGAATTTCCAATCAAACTTTTTGCTTTTTCCCATTGCCTCACTGCCTTGTCAACATCCCCTAATTTAAATAATACATCACCATAATGTTCTATAATTGTACCATTTGTTGCACTATTCTTTATGGCTCTTTCCAAATATTTTTTTGCCCCTTTATAATCTTCCATCACATAGAGTACCCATGCATAGGTATCTAAATAAGTCGCATTATTGGGGTTCTCCTTCACAACCTTTCCTGCCATTTTTTTTGCTTGCTTCAGTTTTTCTTTTCTTAAAGACAAATAGTAGCTATAATTATTCAGAATAGCATAATTTGAGGGATTAAACTGTAACGCAGCATCAAAAGCCATATCTGATTTTTCATATTCTTTTGTTCCATTGAAAGCTTCTCCCAGTTGTCCATTAAAAACATTTTTCAAATTCTCATCTTTCCCACACAACTTCTTTCCATGAGAGAGCATTTCTACTGCTTGCTCAAAATGCTTGCTACTCATATTCGCCATGCCGTTATAAAAATATATAATCGCTTGATTAGGAAATAATTCTAGCGCTCTTTCGCTATGCTTCAATAAATTATCAGTTTGTCCTTGCTCTAGTTCTATCTGAAAAATATTGAGCCAAACATTAAAGCTAGAGTCGTCAATATCTATTGCCTTTGAATATTTCTCAAGTGCTTCCTTTCTTTTTCCTGACTTTAATAAAATATCTCCAAACATCACATAACTATTGGCATCATCCGGATGAGCCTCCACCATTTTAGTTGCTAATTTTTGAGTAAAAGCTTCAACCTCTTCGTTTGGTAGTTGGCTCATAAAACCAGCCAATAGCTCTATTTTAGCATTGATGGCGAGGCTCGGGTCAGCAAAAATAACCTCTAAATTAGCTTTTGACTTTTCGGGTTGGTTTGTTTTGCTGTAAACATCGGAGAGTAGTAACCTTCCTTCCACAGAATTTGGTGATTCTTCTACAAGCTTTTCTAATACTTTTTTTGACTCCTCTAACCGGTTATTGGAGGCTAACAGTCGCGCCAAACTAATAACATATTTTTCCTCCGAAGGAAAAATCGCTACTAACTTCTCTCCCTCCTTAATCGCCTCATCCAATTTATTCTGCCTTAGAAAAATCTGTTGTTTTGCAAAAGCAATTTCAGGTGATTTTCCAAAATGCTTCTCCGCTCTATCATACACTTCCAATCCCTTGTCCAACTGATTATCATACAAGTATATTGCTGCCAAATCAAACAAGTATTCCTTTTCTTTCGGGAGTGCCCTTAATAAATTTTCATATACAATTGCTGCCTCTTGAAACCTGAGTTGTGTTTTATATATTTCCGAAACCAACAGATAGTAATACTTGTTTTTTGAATTTAAAATAAGTGCTTTCTGTGCATATGCTTCTGCCTTGTTAAATTCATTTATTTTTAAGTATGTTTCTCCGACCTTGTACAGAATCCCAGCATTATTAGGGCTATTCTCCAAAGCATGAATAAAATAGCCTAGTGCTTTGGTGTAATTTTCCAATAAATAATGCTTTTCACCTTCAATAAAATTTTTCTGAGCACTAATTTCTCTTCTCTCTTTTACAAGATTAGATTTTTTCTTTTTTTGTGCAAACAAGCTTGCACTTAAAGAAAATAACATAAAAACTAAAAAAATATACTTCCTCATTTATTCTTTGATATTATTATAATCGCCAATACTTAGGTCTTTTGGCTTACCCTTATAGGAAGCAAAATTCCCTAGCATAGAATTTTCAATTACTAAACTTTCAATCATAGCATTTTCCTGAATCAATGAATTGCTCACCCGTGAATTTCTAACAATCGTATTGTCCCCTATTGAAACGTGCGGACCGACCACAGAGTTCTCCAATTTCACATTTTCTCCAATATACGAAGGTTGAATGACAATTGCATTGTTTAATTTCACACTTTTTGCCACCAAGTCTTCCTCTTTAATAAACGTTAAGTATCGCTTATTTGTATTAATCGTCACATCCTTGTTTCCGCAATCTAACCATTCGGTCACTTTGCCAGGAATAAATTTTGTTCCTTTTGCATTCATACTATCTAAAGCGCTGGTCACCTGAAACTCCCCCTTATCTTTGATATTATTCTCTATCAAATGCTCCATTTCACTTCTCAAAAATGCACCATCTTTAAAATAATAAATTCCAATAATCGCCAAATCAGAAATAAAGGTATCCGGTTTTTCCACAAATGCTTCAATCTCGTTAGCGTCGTTCATTTTTATCACGCCAAAAGCAGCAGGATCCTCCACTTTTTGAACCCAAACAATACCATCCTTTTCGGTATCTAGTTCAAAATCTGCTTTGAATAACGTATCTGCAAATGCCAAAATCATCTTTCCAGACATCATCTCTTTGGCGCATAGTGCTGCATGGGCTGTTCCTAATGCCTCCCCTTGATAATAAATGTTACTTTTTGCACCAACAGCGGCTGCTATTTCATTCAGCTTCTTTTCCACTTCTTTACCAAAATCTTCTTTGATAATAAAGCCAATTTCTGTCACCTCTTCCCCTGCTACTTTCACTAAATCCTCTACAAGTCGTTGTACAATAGGCTTGCCAGCGATTGGCAATAATGGCTTCGGAATAGTCAATGTATGAGGTCTCATTCTTGTCCCTCTTCCCGCCATCGGAATGATTATCTTCATGCTGCTCTTTTAGTAAATTAATAATCCTACAAAATTAATAAAATTATATGGTTTTGGCGTTCAAATTCTTCTTTTCCATTACATAGACAGCAACCATGAATAAAATAGTCGCAAATAATTTAACGCTATAATCTTGCCACTCCACTGCAAGATGGATATGGGAAACAAAAAACACGAAAACCACGCCAGAAAGTATATAGGCGAGGGCATTTTTTATTTGATATGGGATTGGGTAATACTTCTGCCCATAGTAATAACAAATAGCAACCATGAAAAAATAGGTGAAAATTCCAACGTAAGCTGGAGCAATATAGCCCAATTTCGGAATTAATATCATATTTCCTACAATGGTAATTGTTGCGCCAATCACACTAAAGTAGGTGCCATAAATAGTCTTATCAGTTAACTTAAACCAAATGGCCAAATTAGTATAGATGCCGAAAAGCAGTTTCGCCATCAATAAAAAAGGAACAATAAAAAGTGCTTGCCTAAAGTCAGGACTCCTCAATAAAACACTTCCTATTAGCTCTTTATTTAAACTGACTCCTATAAAAACAATCACACATACTATAATAAAATACCGCATGACTTTGGCAAAAAGCGCAGGGGCATCTTTGTCTTTTGCCTTCGAAAAAAAGAAAGGTTCCGCAGCATATCTAAACGCCTGAAATCCTAGTAACATCAAAAAACTTAGTTTGACACTAGCGCCGTAAATTCCTTGAATATCAGCGTTTGATTTTCCGGGATAAAACCCTTTGGGTAAATAATCACCCAACATAATTATATCCAATTTCTCATTGACAATGCCTGCCAGTCCAGTAACGAGTATGGGCAGTGCATAGACCAACATCGGTTTGAAAGATGCCCAATGAATTTTAAATCCTATTTGAAGAATATATTTGTAAAGAAACAGTATGTAAAATGAATTAGCAATGAGATTGGCGATGATGATATAGCTCACACCATAGTTTGGTCTATAAAAACTATCAATGAGCGGCTTTAAGCTTGTAAACATTTCTCCCGCATGGATTTTAGGACATGCCCAGAGGAAGAATATTTGAAGAAACACCACGATAAAAATATTACTCAGTCGGTAAAAAGCAAATCTCAGTGGACGGTTTTCTTGCCGTAAGCGCGCAAAGGGAATTGCCACCAGTGCATCTATAAAAAGTATAATTGCCAACCAAATGACATACTGCGATTTGCCAGGGTATCCTAAAAGTGTCGCAATAGGATTGGCAAATAGAATGAGGGTAGCAGAAATAGTGAGACTAAAATAAAAAACAGCGGAGGCAGCATTTTTATAAGTATATTTTGCGTTGTCTTTGTTGACAAATCTAAAAAATGTAGTTTCCATACCAAATGTATAGATGACCACGAAAAAAGCCACATAGGCATAAATGTCTATGTACACACCATATTCGCTCGTTTTCAAAGTATCGGTATGCAACCAAACCAGTAGATAGTTGATAAGCCTACCGAGTATGCTTGAAACCCCATAAATTAATGTGTGGCCAGCAAGTTTTTTGATTGTACTCATTCGCTATTTAAAAGAAATATTCACACCAATTAAATTTGTACCATAATGGTTAGAAAAGGTAAGTCTTGTGTCAAAATTATGTTTTGATTTCGATGTTTTAGTGTGATTTACTTTTTTTATTCTTCTATTTGCTGAAATACTACCCACTGCATAACCCAAAAGCAACGCCACAGGATAATCCGAAGCCCAATGCACCTCACTATTCATCATTTCATAACCCAAAATTCCGACCAATGTATAGCCCACAGGTTTGATCCATTTTTTCTCAGGGTAGTTTTTTTCTAACACCGTAATAGTAGCCATCAACGTTGCTAGGTGACCAGAAGGAAATGCATCATAATTTGAGGTATTATGAGCATAAGAAGAAAAACTAGGAAAGGGTTGCCATTTTCCACCTGCTTTTTCTGCGATATACGGACTTT
>CAYRIF010000270.1:0-5073 GCA_964424205.1 uncultured Roseivirgaceae bacterium
ATCTCAAAGGCTTGAGATTAAGACGGCTCCTTTCAACCAGCTATGGAAAGAAATTACTCAAAGGTAATACTCTTTTTTAAAAGAACGATGCCTTTTGAAATATATTTTATTGACAATTTAGACTTCAATAATATTATTGGAGTTTAGAAAAATTATGATCAACGATAGCCGTGATTTGTGGAAATTTATTTTACAGCAATACAAGAAATCTCTACATTGACATCCTTTGGTAATCTGCTTACCTCCACCGTTTCTCTTGCTGGTGGGTTTGTGGTAAAGTACCTGCCATACACTTCATTGATGGTTGTAAAATGACTTAAATCTTTTACGAAAATAGCGCATTTTACGACATCACTAAAATCCATGTTTGCTTGTTTTAGTATTGCATGGAGGTTTTGCATTACTTGGGTTGTTTCTTCTACAATACTTCCCTGTATCAATTTTCCAGTTTCAGCATTAATAGGAACTTGCCCCGATACGTAGAGTGTATGTTCTATTAATATAGCTTGACTATACGGGCCAATAGGTTCAGGAGCAGCGGCAGTATATATGATGGTTTTATGCATTTGTTTATAATATGTTATTCTACAGTTACAGATTTGGCTAAATTTCTTGGCTGGTCAACATTACAGCCTCTCATTACCGCAATATGGTAGGAGAGGAGTTGCAGTGGAATCACAGCGACCATGGGCATCAATGCCTCGTGACAGGCAGGAACCTCAATGACAAAATCTGCAATGGTTGGGATTAAAGTATCTCCCGCTGTCACTATGGCAATTACTTGACCTTTCCGCGCCTTTACTTCTTGAATATTTGAGACCACTTTTTCATAAGAGCTGTCATTGGTAGCAATGAACACTACTGGCATTTCTTCGTCGATTAGCGCGATTGGACCATGTTTCATTTCCGCAGCAGGATATCCTTCTGCATGGATGTAAGAAATCTCTTTTAGTTTTAAGGCACCCTCTAATGCGAGCGGAAAGTTATACCTTCTGCCGAGGTATAAAAAATTTGTAGCCTCCTTAAATAGTCCTGCAATCTTTACTATTTGATCATTTAGCGTTAGTGCTTTTTCTACCTTGCTAGGAATTTGCTCCATTTCTACAAGCATTTCTCTATACTTGCTTTCGGTAATGGATCCTTTTCGGTGTGCTACCCTTAATGCCATCATGGTGAGAACAGTTAGCTGTGCAGTAAAAGCTTTGGTACTCGCAACGCCAATCTCGGGTCCAGCATGCGTATAAGCCCCTTCATGTGATTCTCTTGCAATGGACGAGCCAACGACATTACATATACCAAAGATTGTAGCTCCTTTAGATTTGGCTAAATCCATGGCGGCAAGTGTATCCGCTGTTTCACCGGATTGAGAAATGGCAATAACTACATCATCTTCATTGATGATTGGATTTCTATACCTAAATTCTGAAGCATATTCTACTTCAACTGGGATTCTAGCAAATTCTTCAAAAATATATTCAGCCACAAGTGCAGAGTGCCATGATGTACCACACGCCACCATGATAATACGATCAGCATTGACCATTTTATTTGCATACTCCCGAATACCTCCTAGTAAAAGGTGTCCTGTTGAGGCATTAAGTCTACCTCTCATAGAATCAGCAATAGATTTTGGCTGCTCAAAAATTTCTTTTAGCATGAAATGTTCATAACCGCCTTTTTCAATAGCCTCTAATTCCATTTCCAAAATTTGAATGTATGGGGTAGTTGGAATGTCCTTTGTTATGTTTGTAATCTTTAATTCGCCATCCTTAATTACTGCCATCTCGTAATCATTGATATATACAACTTCATTGGTATATTCAATAATAGGTGTTGCATCAGAAGCTAGGAAAAATTCATTTTTCCCTAGGCCAATAACCAGCGGACTACCTTTTCTCGCAGCAATCAGCATGTTTGGATGATCTGCTGACATAATTACAATGGCATATGCACCTACTACTTTAGTGAGGGCTAACCGAACCGCCTGTTCAATGGTGCAGTCATTATTTTCTTGAATGTCTTCAATGAAGTGAATTAAAACTTCTGTATCTGTGTCGCTTTCAAATACATGTCCCTTGTTTTCAAGTTCTTGTTTGAGTGAAGAATAGTTTTCTATGATGCCATTGTGAATAATGGTTAGTTTCTTCGAGCCACTATAGTGCGGATGTGCATTTTGATCATTGGGCTCACCATGTGTCGCCCATCGGGTATGCCCTATACCGATGGTACTATTTAATGCTTTATCGCCTAGAATACTTTCCAGATCTGACACCTTTCCTTTTTTCTTATAAACATTGAGGTCACCATTTAATAAAGAGATACCAGCACTATCGTAGCCCCGGTATTCGAGTCTTTTAAGCCCTTTTATTATAATCGGGTGAGCCTGTCTTTCGCCCACATATGCGACAATTCCACACATAATGTATAATAATTTGTATTAATACAAGATTTAATGTGCAAATATAATGATAAATAGACTAGCTACTGGTCAAATATGGTATAATATAATCTAATTTTCACTTTGTCTTTCTCAAAGGACATGCGGTTGATTGAGGTATAACGATTGTCAGGGATTAATAACAAATCTTCCTCTGCATTCACCGTTGAATTTTTACTAACCAAACTTTGTAAAAAAAGAGAAATATTCCCTGCAAATGGCACAAGGGCATCTGTTTTGTACCCTACAATTAAATTATCCTTAGCGTTAACCTGACGAACGGCCTGGATAACACTTTTAATTCTGACAAAGTTATTACTGCTATTCGTTTTGTAGTATGATACTGTATTGGGCGGTGTTAAAAAATCTTGAAAGCCTTCAACTTTATCAATAATTAAATCTGCTCTATTAACAACAATATTGTTTTCACTAATAAAGGTTCTTAAAGCATCTAGTTTAATTTTTGGAAATAAACCCGCGCCAGCCTGTAAATATACTTTATTATTGATGGGTGCAATTTCTTTGTAAAAGCCATCGATATTTGATACAGGCATGCCTGTATCATCAATAGCAATATGATTGAATTGCTTGGTAATCAAAGCAGTTCCGTTAGTTGTGACGTTGAACAAAAACTCTAGTTCTGTCGTGTCTTTGGGGGTTTTGTAGGTAAGTATCATTTTTGTTTCGCTAGACTCAGAATTAATTCCAATAACAGCAGAATTATTGTCGTCACTAACAAAGGCAAGACCTTTAAAGTATTCATTAAAACTATTTGCTGAATTAAATACAACGGTACCCCTGGCCTTTTCAAGCAAGTCCTTACCTACCGCATCACTGAGGTTTACTTTTATTGTGTCAGTATTAGCAGGGTCTAAAGGAAAGACAAAATTTCCAATAAAATCAGCATTATAAGGGATGGCGTCTTCTTTATAATAGACGACACCGCGTGCTATAGTATCTGATAATTGATGAATATAGAACTTTTGATTTGAATTCAGGGTTGTCCCATATTCATAGTTTACTAGCACATTTAATTTCAACGAGAGAAACTCTGCATCATCTGGAATTTTTGGTTTGAGTTTCGTAGGACGTACTTGTGTAAAAGCGGTAGCAGAAATATTTCCAAACTCAGGATCAGGCATATTACCGACAAGTAAACGACCTTGGTTGGAAGTATTAATAGAATCAAATCGCACATTTACCACCTCCAATGGAATGTCAACAAATTGAATTTTTAAATTTTGTAAGTCAGGATTTAAGCTCAAACCAACTTCACTAGGATCTTCACAAGAAAAGAAAAGGGCAGATACAATCAATACTGCCCCGAGTTTTTTAATCAATAAGTTCATTATATAAATTAAAGTATGAATCTGAAAAATCACCATTTTTATCAATTAGCCCCACTTTTTTCTCTGTCTCTTTGTTTGTAAAGAGTGCATTAAGGCTGTCACTACATTCCTCTTCTGCCTTGATAACAGCATCAGCATATTCCACACCAATTTTGATGAAGCCTTCATAGTCGACAGACATTAAGTTTCGAAGCATATTGTCTTCAATATCAATCATTTTCACTTTTTCAATCATATCATCATTGAATTTATGCGTGAAAGGATTGTTATAAACTGTAAAAACAGTTTTTGCACCCTTGAAAATGGGATCATTTTTGTAAGTCGTTTTTATATACATTGGGACTAAACTAGTCATCCAATCGTTACAATGAACGATATCTGGTGCCCAACCTAGTTTTTTCACAGTTTCAACAACACCTTTGCAAAAGAAAATAGCTCTTTCATCATTGTCTGGATAAAAGTTATCTTCCTTGTCAACAAATACTGATTTTCTGTGGAAATAGTCTTCATTGTCTATGAAATAAACCTGCATTTTAGCATTAGGAATTGAGGCTACTTTAATTACTAATGGTTTTTCTTCCTCACCTACAGAAATGTTAATCCCTGATAGTCTTACTACCTCGTGCAGTCTATTTTTTCTTTCATTGATAAGCCCAAATCTCGGCACCAATATTCTAATTTCCATCCCTTTTTCCTGCATTACCTGTGGTATTTTCCTGACAAAATCAGCAACTTCAGAAGTTTGTAGAAATGGGTTAATCTCGCTTGCAACGTAAAGAATTTTCAACTTGGACATATCTAATTGATTTTTGTGAATATTAAAAAATGAATTCACAAAGGTAAATAAATTATATCATTTTATCAATAAATATTACATGATAAGGGCTAATTTTGACTTTTCTAAATAACATAGTATCACTTAAATGAAAATATTTACGCATATCATACCAATGCAAAAAGAACTGCAAAGGTTGTCTTTAAAACAAAAAAGTATTGGTTTAGTACCTACAATGGGCGCATTGCACGATGGGCACGCTGAATTGCTAAGGGTGTGTTTGTCAGAAAATGAGATTACGGTATGCAGTATTTTTGTGAATCCTACACAATTTGATAAGGCTATCGACTTGAAGAAATATCCAAGGAACTTTGAAAAGGATATCGCTTTTCTTGAATTGATGAACTGTGATATATTATTTATGCCTGAAGTGGAGGAAATGTATCCCGAAAAAGCAGTGATTGAAGTTGGGTTTGGTGCATTGGAATTACCTATGGAGGGTGCATTTAGAA
>CAYRIF010000271.1:0-5065 GCA_964424205.1 uncultured Roseivirgaceae bacterium
CAGAAGATGGCAAATTTGTTACACCTAAAACTCGGGGATGAAGTGGTAATGTATTTTATACAAAAACCACCACGCCCTCGGAAGCTGCTGATAAAAGGGATTTATAATACTGGATTGGAGGAGTTTGATGAAAAAATAATTATTGGTGATTTGGCACTAATTCAGAAATTAAATAAGTGGAAAGACAATGAAGTAGGTGCTTTCGAGGTGTATTTAAATGATTTTGAAAAAATAGATGAAGCGGAACAGATACTTTTGAATGACCTAGATTCTGACTTGAATGTTGAAAAAATAACGGACAGGTTTGTGCAAATTTTTGACTGGCTGACATTGATTAAAAGGCAGGTATTGATTTTTATTGGCTTGATATTATTCATCGCAAGTTTTAATATGGCTTCGATATTATTGATACTAATTATGGAGCGTACGCAAATGATAGGGCTGTTAAAAGCACTTGGTTCTTCGGATTGGCAAATCAGAAAGCTATTTATTTACAATGGCGTACAAATTATTGTGAAGGGAATGCTGCTTGGAAATCTGATTGGATTGGGGATTGCTTTCTTACAATATCGTTTTAAAATCATTCCACTTGATTATGAAAATTACTTTATGCACTATGTGCCTATTCAGTGGAATTGGTTAGTAGTAATTGGCGTGAATGTATTGACAATTTTGATTGTTTCCGCAGTTTTGGTAATCCCTTCACTGATAATTTCAAAGATTCAGCCAATAAAGTCAATTAAGTTTGATTAATATTTTTGTAGGTTTTAAACCAACTTCTGACTTTCATTTTTAATACGCCAAAAACGCCTTCCGTGATAATCCCTTTTGAGATTTTCGATGTGCCCTTGGTTCTATCAGTGAAAATAATGGGTACTTCTATGATTTTAAACCCATGTTTCCAAGCTGAAAATTTCATTTCAATCTGAAAGGCATAACCAATAAATTTGATGCCATCAAGATCGATTGTTTCTAGCACTTTTCTTTTATAGCATTTGAACCCTGCAGTTGGATCTTTGATGGTCATGCCTGTCAGAAATCGAACATAGATACTTGCAAAATAGGAGAGAAGTACCCTTGAGAGGGGCCAGTTAACCACGTTGACACCTTTTACATACCTTGAGCCTACGGCTAAATCAAACCCTTCTTTTTCGCAGGCATGTTTTAATCGGATCAGGTCTTTTGGATTATGCGAAAAGTCCGCATCCATCTCAAATATATAATCATAATGGTGGGTGAGGGCATATTTGAAGGCTTCTATATAGGCGGTACCCAACCCTGTTTTATTTTTTCTAGTGAGTAGTAATAATGCTTCGCCATACTCTTCTTGCAAAGCGGTCACGATTTCTGATGTGCCATCTGGCGAATTGTCATCCACCACCAACACATGAAAATCATGTTTCATAGCAAAAACCCTGCGGATAATTGCTTCTATGTTTTCCTTTTCGTTGTAGGTAGGAATGATGACAAGGGAATTGCTCAATGTTGGGATATTTTATCTGTGAATCGGCAAAAGTAATAAAAATATGGATTAATGGAATCGTTGTATTCGCGAATTTAACCAAATTTGGCAATTATTTTCAGGAGAATATTATTTTAAAAAGGGATAATGACCACTCATCATATATTAACTTGGTTTGATGGGATTACTTTAAATTACTTTTAGTTGTTTTAAAGGAAATCATTAGATTTGATGGATATAATTTTTTGTAAAACATAAAATCCTAAAAAATGAAAATGTCTTATTTATTAGCCTTTTTTCTGATCGCTATGGTTTCAGCAACTTTTGCGCAAACTAAACTGATTGAAAAAGTGACACAAAAAAGTGATGAAGTAGTAATTCCTTATGAGAAGTACCAATTAGATAATGGACTTACCTTAATTATACATGAAGACCATTCTGATCCTCTGGTGCATGTTGATGTCACTTACCATGTTGGCTCGGCAAGAGAGGAACTAAACAAATCTGGATTCGCCCATTTCTTCGAGCATATGATGTTCCAAGGTTCTGAAAATGTGGCGGACGAAGAGCATTTTAAATTTGTAACAGCATCAGGTGGCACATTAAATGGAACAACAAACAGGGATAGAACTAACTATTTTGAAACGGTGCCAAGTAATCAACTGGAGAGAATGCTTTGGCTGGAAGCGGATCGTATGGGCTTTTTGCTTAATGCGGTTACTCAGAAGAAGTTTGAAGTGCAACGATCGACTGTGAAAAATGAAAAGCAGCAAAATTATGACAATAGACCCTACGGTCCGTTTAGAGAAAATAATATGAGGGCGTTATATCCTTACGGACATCCATATTCTTGGTTGACGATTGGCTTGCTAGAGGATTTGGATAGGGCCAATGTAAATGACCTGAAAAACTTTTTTCTGAGATGGTATGGACCAAATAATGCAGTGCTGACTGTTGGTGGCGATTTGAACCCCAAAGAGGTTGTGGCTATGGTGGAAAAATATTTTGGAAGTATCCCAAGAGGTATTGCAGTAGAAAACATGAAATTAGACCCTGTGGTGCTGGATGCTAATAGGTATATTTCATATTACGATAAGAACATTCGTTTCCCAGCGTTAATTATCACCTATCCTACTGTCCCAAGATTTGACCCTGATGAAGCACCATTGGACTGTTTGGCAGAAATTATTGGGAGTGGAAAATCATCCTATTTCTATCAAAGATTTGTAAAAACGCAAAAGGCAATTCAAGCAAATGTATCGCATCCGGCTAGTGAATTGGCAGGCGAATTGACGATGTTTGTATTACCTTTTCCTGGAAATTCTTTGTCTGATATGGAGGCAGATGTTTTGAGTGCTTTAGAAGATTTTGAAAAAGATGGTGTGGCAGATGAGGACATCGAAAAATTTAAAGCAAAATATGAATCAAGAACAATTAATGGATTGGCGACTGTCGCAGGAAAGGTATCCCAATTGGCTAATTTTCAGACATTTACAGGAAATGCGAATTTCATCCAAAAGGATTTGGAGCGGTATTTAGCGGTTACTAAAGAGGATGTAATGAGGGTGTATAATCAGTACATTAAGGGGAAATATGCAGTAGTACAAAGTGTGCTAGCGAGTGCCGACGGCGTGCCTGCTAAGCCAGATAATTTCACTGCGACCACTTCTGGCAATAATCCTTTTCCTACTACCGATTACAGTGGTCTGACTTATCACAAAACAAAAGATACATTTGATAGATCAATGAAGCCAAAACCAACAAAAGCGGCGGCTGTTAAAGTGCCAGATTTCTGGCGAGTAGAGGAGGAAAATGGATTGAAAATTATAGGTATGAAAAGCGAGGAAATACCAACGGTGTCGGTGCAGATTACCATTAATGGCGGGCATAAATTAGAGGCACTTGATCCGTCAAAATCTGGATTGGCGGTACTTACTGCTTCCATGCTTAATGAGTCTACTAAGAATTATACAGCACAAGAAATTGCGGTTGAACTTGAAAAATTAGGCAGTAGGATTGGGGTACATGCTGGTGCCACGAGTACCTCAATTAATATGCGGTCACTAACAAAAAATCTGGATGCAACGCTGAAATTGTTGGAAGAAAAACTGTTCAACCCTAAATTTAGTGAAGAGGATTTTTCGAAGGTTAAAAAACAACAGTTGGAAGGTGTGAAAGCACAGCAGAAGCAACCGGTTACAATTGCTGATAATGTGTACAGCAGACTGCTATATGGCGACAA
The DNA here is from genome assembly GCA_964424205.1 of uncultured Roseivirgaceae bacterium. Taxonomy (GTDB): domain Bacteria; phylum Bacteroidota; class Bacteroidia; order Cytophagales; family Cyclobacteriaceae; genus CAYRIF01. The sequence continues at coordinate 3,705 of CAYRIF010000271.1, forward strand.
ACATATCATGTCTGTTCCTTCAAGTGGTATTGAAGAGACGGTAAATAAAATTTCACTGGATGATGTGAAGGACTTTTATGCGAAGTATTATTCTCCTTCCGTTTCAGAAGTGGTGATTGTTGGAGATATGGACAAGGAAACTATCCTTTCTAAAATTGATTTTCTGAAAAACTGGAAAGCTAAGAAAGTAGATATGCCGAAATTTGTATCAAAAAATAATTTGGGTAAAACTAAATTATACTTGGTAGATAAGAAAAAGGCACCTCAGTCAGAAATTAGAATTGGTTATATGACGGACATGCCTTATGATGCTACTGGCGATTATTATAAGTCAAACTTAGCTAATTATACATTGGGTGGTGCTTTTAATAGCCGTATTAATCTGAACTTGAGAGAAGATAAGGGTTATACATATGGTGCTAGTTCCTACTTTAATAGTGGTGATGATCCGGGCCCTTATACAGCTAGAGCGGGAGTTAGAGCCAACGTAACAGATAGTGCGGTCTTTGAGTTCATGAAAGAAATCACAAAATTCACCAAGGAGGGCATCAGTAAAGAAGAGCTTAGCTTTATGAAAAATTCTATTGGTCAGAGAGACGCTAGAGCCTACGAAGCCCCTTGGCAAAAAGCTGGATTTTTGGAACGAATTGTTCACTATAATTTGGATAAAGATTTTGTAGATGAACAAAATAAAATTGTTGAAAATATTACCAAAGAAGATATTGATGCGCTTGTGAAGAAGAATATCCAAGCTGATAATATGAACATCGTTGTTGTAGGTGATAAAGAATCTTTGAAACCTAAATTACTGCGATTAGGGTATGAAATTATTGATGTGGACGAGAAAGGAAACATCATTAAAGATAATACAAAAATCAAGACAGGAAAATAGAATAATTTAGAATATGCTATCAATTTTAGAAACTTGGTCTCATTCTTGTATTACACAAGGTGAACCAAGTTTTTAAAATTATGAAAAAGTTAGTTTTTGGAGTTATAATCGCCCTTGTATTTACAGGTTGTAATGTTTATTTGGATGAAGAACCTACTCCTTATGATGCAAGAACGCAATTTGTCGGCACCTTTGACGTCGAAGAGTATAGCGAATTGTTAGATGCAATTAGTTACTTTAATGTGCATATTTCCAAAGACTATTATGATGATTATGTTATTTATCTAGATAATTTTTATGGTTCTGGAATAGAGGTGTACGCAGAAGTTACAGGTAATAAAATTAAAATACCTTTCCAGCGAATCGGCTTTTATGAAGTAGAAGGTTATGGCTCTATTTATCAAGGGAAGCTTTCCTTAACCTATTCTGTTGAGGATATTGATTCGTATTTTGATAGTTATGATTATTG
>CAYRIF010000272.1:0-5039 GCA_964424205.1 uncultured Roseivirgaceae bacterium
GAGTAACGCCTGTAAGAAGAAATTTTCCGTAATTATCAGATACTGCAAGTATTGTGCTGTCCGGTAAACCCATAATGACAGCTCCTGTCAACGGTTCATTATTAGCAGTATCAGTTACGTTTCCTTTGATGGGTTCTTGTGAAAACGCTTGGAAGAAACTAAAAACAAAAAGTATACTATATAAATTCCTAATCATCGTTTTTACAGCAGCTAAGATTATGGTGGATAGTAGTATATTTATTCTTCAAAATTGTCAAAATAGGAAAAGTCTTTTGTAATTAGTCCATTTTCAATTGTAAAGATAGTACATATTGGTAATTCAAATTGGGAACCATCAGGTGCCGTTCCCTTGGAGACGAATTCTATAATTACGTTACTTTTTCCTGAGGGGTATGTCTCGATAATTTCATCTACTATATCGGGAAATATTTCATGTAATTCACTGTATTTTTGAATAATCTGCTCGTGTGTCTGTTTAATGATTCCCCGTCCTAATGATGGGTCTTTAAATTCAGCAGTTGTGGAATACATGTCAGCCATTTTGTTCCAATCATGATTATTGAAGTGAGAGAAATATTGTTTTACCAACATATTATTTTTTTTCATATCTTGATTATTCTTTGTGCTGCATGAAGCAACAAATAAAAGGAATATTATAAAAAGATTATTTCTCATTGTTTTGATAGGTTAAAGGGTTTTACTGTTGACCGAAATTTAATGTGATATTTTCTGAAATATGTTGCTTTCTAATGGTTTGACTGAGATTAATCATCATGTTCTCAATTATTTTACTAGATTCTTTTGCATTGCTATTTTTAAGTATATCAGCCTTGACCAGAGAAAAATAGAAATGCTCTTTTGGTAATTCACTTTCTATTTCTTCCAAAATTTTCAATGCCTCATCAACTCGTTGTGCTTTGTTTAAGCAATAGCACAAGTTAATTTTGGGAATAGGTGAATTTGTAATTGAGATTAATAACTCATAAAGTTGAATAATCTTATTCCAATGTGAATTATTTATTTTAGTAGCAGTCATGTGCGTATTCGTGATAAGCGCTTCGATATAGTATTTGTTGAGGTCTTTTGGCTTTTCCAAGTAGTGAAATCCCAGTTTAATAAAGTGCTGATTCCATTTATTCGTTTCTTGATTAAAAAATGGAATAAATTTTCCATCGTTCAGCTTTGCAGGAATTCTCGCCAAATGAAAACAGAATAGCGCAATTAGATTTTTGCTTGAGGGATACCCGAATTTTTTGAATAGCATTTTTGACAGTGCCAATGATTCCAGGCATAAATCATCGTTTACTATGGTTTCAATTTTTTCATCAAACGAATCAAAACCAATATTGAAAACAGCATATAAAATTTCTTCAACAATTGTTATTTCCAGATAGCGAATGTTAGCACTATTGATATTAAATGGCTCACGTTGATACTTATTGGCTATTGATTTTTTTGCTCTATTAATGCTTTTGTAAATAGCTTCTTGACTGAGTAAAGTACACTGACTAATCTCTTTGATGTGTAGTCCAAAAATATTCTTGAGTATAAAAATAACTTTAATTTGAGAAGATATATTCTCAATGCTTGAAAAAAACAATATTGTCTGTAACCTTAAATCTTCTTGTGGTGTTTTTCCACTTTCTTCAAATGATAAAATAGGAGCCTGCACTACTATTTTTCTTCGCTGCTTTATTTGATTGATGAGGTCATTGCGTGCTACAATAAACAACCAATTTTCTTTATTCTCAGGAATTTTATTTGGCTTCCAACTTTTTAAAGATTTGTAAAAGGAGTTTTGAATGGCGTCCTCAATCTGATTTGAATATTTTGCTCCAAACATACTAAATAGGGAGGCATAGAGCTTTCCATATAACGCTCTGTAGTTTGATTCTATTTCAGAAATGTGTTGCACGCTTTTAGCATTTATAATCCATTATTGGACGAATTTCTGTGATGCCTCCCCACAAATGACAAGGACATTCTTTTGCAATTTCTACTATCGTTTCTAAATCTTTTGCTTGAAGTAGAAAATAGCCTCCGATCATTTCTTTTGATTCGAGATATGGCCCATCTTTTATGACAGCTTCTTTACCTGTAATTTGAATTCCGTTTTCTTCTAATCCATCTCCAGAAAGCAAATATCCTTGTTCTCCCAATTTTGTCGCCCATGCAATATGTGCATTGCCTATTGATTCCATTTCTTTAGGAGATAATTTTTCCATTATTTCAATGTCCTCATGCAGTAATAGTAAAAATTTTTTCATCATAAATATATTTTAATTCATACTAAAGACAATGGCAGTATGGGTTTTTAGACATTTTTCTAATTTATTTTATTTCCCCTCAAAAAATCACCCACCTTCATTCGCTTTTTACCTTGTGGCTGGAATTCTATGATATTGATTAGTTTATCTTCGGATTTAATGTGTAGGTAGGTTTTTTCGTCTGTCTCAAACTCGCCTGGCTTTAAAGTTCCGTCCCTATCAATAACTTCCGTTTGGTAAATTTTGTAGGTTTTATCTTTGATCACTGTCCAAGCCGCAGGGTAGGGAGAAAGTCCTCTGATAAAGTCATATACTTTCTTAGCTGATTGCTGCCAATTGATTTCACAGGTCTCTTTAAAGATTTTTGGGGCATGTTTTGTCTCTGCATCTAAGTTTTGCTTTGTTACTGTATAGTCCTCATTTTCAATGGATTGCACCGTTTTTAACACCAACAGTGCACCCTTTTGCATCAGCCTTTCGTAGAGACTTCCTACGTTATCGTTGATATGAATAGGTTCTTTTTCTTGGAAAATAATATTGCCTGTATCAATCTCATTTTTTAGAAAAAAAGTGGTAACACCGGTCTCCTTCTCTCCATTGATGATGGCCCAATTGATGGGTGCTGCACCACGATATTGAGGCAGGAGTGAGGCATGTAAATTAAATGTGCCTAATTCTGGCATGTCCCAAACCACAACTGGTAGCATGCGGAAGGCAACTACAATTTGTAAGTCCGCCTGATAGCTTTGCAGTTCTTCTATAAAGGTTGGAGACTTCAAATTAGTAGGCTGTAAAACTGGGATATTATGCGCAAGAGCGACATCTTTAACAGGAGAAGTACCCAATTTTCTGCCCCTTCCTTTGGGTTTGTCAGGGGCGGTAATCACTGCTACCACATTCACTTTATGATGTATAAGAATCTCCAAACTTGCTACCGCAAATTCAGGAGTCCCCATAAAAATTACTTTTAAATTTTGCATTAATTTGAATAAAGTAAATATTGCTGTCTCAGTTTTTTGTAGGCATCCAAATCAGCCTTCCAACTATCCCTAATTTCTTGCGCTGTCATGCCTGATTCTATTTGCTGCTGCAGTTTTTCTGTGCCTGCCAATTTTGTGAAAAAACCATTGAAAAACATTTCTTTATCATCATGTTTGGCATAAAGTTCTTTATGAATATTATAAAAATTAATCAAATGTTTTAGGCTAAGTTTCCCTTCAGAATCTGAAGTCCTTAAATCAATCCCGTAACAAATTTTATCTTGATGCTTTGGATATTTGGACATGCCTTCAATACTTTTTGGTGTAAAAGAAAACGTGCCAAATTTCTTGTCAGGATAGCCAATTATTTGAAACGGAAAATGCGTGCCTCTACCAACACTTATTTTCGTCCCCTCAAAAAGGCATAAAGAGGGATAAAGAGCAATAGAAACATCATTTGGAAGATTTGGGGATGGTTTGACAGGTAAGTGATAGCGTTTTTGGTGATTGTAATTGACTGCTTTAATGACTGTTAAATCGCAAGTTAGACTATCTTTTAACCACCCTTCTCCGTTAATCATTTTCGCCAATTCTCCTACTGTTAACCCATGTACAATGGGAATTGGGTGCATCCCCACAAATGACTGATACTTCATGTTTAATACAGGGCCGTCCACATAATTTCCATTTGGATTTGGTCGGTCTAGAATTATTAATTTTTTATTGTTTTCCGCACATGCTTCCATGACATAATGCATGGTGCTGATATAAGTATAAAACCTTGCCCCTACATCTTGAATGTCAAAAATGACAACATCAATATTTTCTAGCATTTCCTTGCTTGGTTTTCTGGTTTTTCCGTAAAGAGAAACCAATGGGATACCAGTTTTTGTATCGATTGAACTAACAATTTTTTCTCCTGCATCCGCATTACCTCTAAACCCATGTTCGGGTGCGAAAATGGTTTTTACATTCACGCCGTAACGCAACAACGTGTCTACCAAATATGTATCGCCGACCATGGATGTTTGATTGACTAGTAAAGCGACATGCTTATCTTTTAATAGTGGCAAGTATTTCTCAAATTGGCTTGCCCCTACAAGTATGGTTGTATCTACATTAGTTTTATCCTTCGGTTCGATTTTTTGATTTGCCGTTGTTTTGTTTCCACAAAAAGCAAAGCTTATAAAAATTGATAGGTATATAATTGTTTGTTTCACCATGATATGGTTATTTTGATTTTTTATCCTAAAGTCCAAAAATAAGTAAACTTTGAATTTCTCTTACTTTATATCAAAAAGAATTAGTAATACCAAGGAGGGAGGGTTTTCTGCGGTTATTCATAAAATTGCAGTGGCGAGTATCGCCATAGGCTTGGCGATTATGATACTTTCTTTTTTGATCCTTGGAGGTTTTGTAAATAAAATAGAGCAAAAGAATTTTAGTTTTGCTGGACATTTAAATGTCTTAAAATTTAGCATGGGCAGCTACTATGAGGAGCAGCCCATTTCTTTGGAACGGGACTTTTACAAGGACTATAAAAAGTATGATTTTATTGAGCACGTGCAGTCGATAAGCTATAAATTTGGATTGCTGAAGACAGAAGAAGGTGTTTCTGGAGCGCTTTTGAAAGGTGTTGGAATCGATTTTGATAGCCTGCGATTTAGTGAAAACATCATCAAGGGTAGTTTTATCAACCAGAATGATTCTGTTTATTCTAAAGAAATTCTCATTAGCCAGAAGATGGCAAATTTGTTACACCTAAAACTCGGGGATGAAGTGGTAATGTATT
>CAYRIF010000273.1:0-5020 GCA_964424205.1 uncultured Roseivirgaceae bacterium
GGAAAGAAGAGCATCATTGTTTCAAAAAGCATTACTACCTTTAACTATTGGTGAGGTTTTGGATTGGAGTGATTACAGTAATTTATTACATATTATCAATAAAAAATTTATAAAAATTGATAGATATTTGAAAAGAATATGCAAAGAAGAAGATACACTAAAAAGAAAAAGAGCAGATATAAATAAAGAATTTAAAGAAACTCAAAACGAGTATAACAAAAAGATAAAAGAGTGGGATGAAAAGTATAGAAATAAGCTAGCGGGTTTGTATGAAAGTACTGGTAAGGAATATCAAAATTTGTCATGTTCTGAAGATATGAACGTTCGATTAGATCTTTCTTTGCGTTCAGCGTCTTTTTGGTTGGCTATTCACTATAGAGAGGCGGTATATTTAGAGTTGTTAAAAGAGAAGTTAGAAAGGGATAGGTTGTATAATAAACCTGTAAAAGAGAGAGGAAAAAAATCCTACAATGAGAAATTGCAACGTATGGCTTGTCTGTTTCCTCTTTTTATTGCGACATTTCATTCATTGCCAAAGTATGCAACTTTTTATAAGCACGAAGAAGGAGAGTTTCCATATTTTGAATTGTTTGACTACTTAATTGTCGATGAGGCAGGGCAAGTAGCACCTGATATTGCTATCCCATCTTTCTCTCTTGCCAAAAAGGCAATAGTAGTTGGAGATGTGCTTCAAATAGAGCCAATTTGGTCTGTAAATAAAGACATAGACCGGGTCAACTTAATTAAAAATGGATTAATTGAAAAGGATATATCTGAGGAAAAATTTTTAGAAATAGAGAAAAAAGGAATCCTTTGTGCAAGTGGAAACCTGATGCATATAGCTAAAAAAGCATCAAGGTATGAAGGGGGTGTTTTGCTGAGAGAGCATCGGCGATGTTTAGACTCAATTATTTCTTATTCTAACAACTATGTTTATTCAAATCAGCTTGAACTCAAAGTAGGAAGTAATCATACCCAAAAACATGTACTACCTCCGAAAGGCTATTTGCATATTAGCGGTCAAAGTATAAAAGTCGGTACTAGTAGAAAAAATGATTTGGAAGCTACTATTATTGCTAAATGGATACATGTAAAATGTGAAGAGTTAGAGGAGGACTATCATAAGGAGATACATGATATTATTGCGGTTGTAACTCCCTATGAGAGGCAAGAAAAGTCAGTCAAAAATAAACTGAAAAAGCTAGACAGAAAGTATGAAAAGATAATAATTGGTACGGTGAACAAACTACAAGGTGCAGCAAAAGAGATTATTATATTTTCACTGGTCGTGTCAAAAAATGATAGTTTGGTATTTTTGAACAGGTATAATATGTTAAATGTAGCGGTATCTAGGGCAAAACATAGTTTTTTGGTATTTGGTAATATTAATATCTTAAAGTCAGAAGAGAATAGTCCACTTGGCAACTTAAAAAAGTGGATGCTAGAAGAAAAAAATGTAGAATTACCGAATGACATTGTTTATCAGGACAGGTTTCTATACAATGAAAAAGTAAAAAGGATAAGTGATTTGAAGGGTCACGTTGACGCTTTGAAGAGGGCTATTGAAATAGCTAAAAAAGAATTGATAATTGTTTCTCCATTTATATCAAGTAATGCGATATTGCATGATGGACTAGTGGAAATGATTCAGAAAAGAGTCAGTGAAGGAGTGAAAATTGTTATTATTACCGATAGTCAATTAGATGTTTTTAATGGGATATTAAAGAAGAAATCTTTGGAAGGTAGAAATTTGTTAATGGAAAGCGGAGCGGTTTTAAAGATTGTAAATGGTATTCATAGTAAAACAATTATAATTGATGATGACATATTGATTGAGGGATCATTTAACTGGTTATCGGCATTAAGAAATGCGGATAGTAATTATTCAAGACATGAAACTTCTATTGTTTTACAAAATAAAGCTGCTAAAAAGCAAGTTTTGAAAGCAAAAAAAGAGTTGGAAATGCTGGTATTATCAAAATAAATTGAACCAATAAGATTTATAGTATAGAAGATATGAAAAAATTCAAAACAATAACATCCACAATAGTACCCATGCCAATGGAAAATATTGACACCGATCAAATTATTCCTGCGCGATTTTTAAAGGCAACCACCCGAGACGGTTTTGGCGAAAACTTGTTTAGAGATTGGCGGTTTGATGGGGAAGGTAACCCAAAAAATGACTTTATATTAAACAACTCGGAGTATGAAGGGGAGATATTAGTGGCGGGAAAAAACTTTGGCTGCGGCTCCAGTAGAGAACATGCCGCTTGGGCAATTGCCGATTATGGCTTTCGAGTAGTAGTTTCTGGTTTTTTTGCTGATATTTTTAAAAATAATGCCTTAAATAATGGACTTTTGCCAGTGCAGGTATCGGAGAAGATGCTGAAAGAAATTTTTGCTAAAGTGGAAGGTGATGTAGCGACTAAACTGAAAATAGATTTAGAAAATCAAACCATCAGTATAGAAGGAACAGAAATGAGCGAGGGGTTTGAAATCAATGATTATAAAAAATCATGCTTGTTAAACGGGTATGATGACATTGATTATATTTTAACATTAAAAGACAAGATAGAAGCTTACGAAAAGCAGGCGGTTAACTTTTAATCAAACCTGACAGGTTTTGGTTGTGCGCCCTTGTCAAGGGTGGAGGTATAAAAACCTGTCAGGTTTCTTAAGTAGAAATATGAAAAAAATAGCAATATTAAGTGGTGATGGCATAGGACCAGAGGTAGTCCAGCAAGCAGTAAAAGTATTGGATGCCATTACCAAAATTTCCAATGTAGAATTTGAATATATCGAGGCATTAATCGGTGCCATAGCCATAGATGAAACAGGAAATCCATTTCCTGATGAAACATTGAAAGTTTGCCAAGAGGCAGATGCCATTCTATTCGGTGCCATTGGTCATCCGAAATATGACAACGACCCAAGCGCAAAAGTTCGTCCAGAGCAGGGATTACTTGCCATGCGAAAGAGCCTTGGATTATTCGCAAATATTCGTCCTGTGGCTAGCTACAAAGTATTGGAAGCTGCATCGCCTTTGAAAAAAGAGATCATTGAAAATGTCGATTTTGTAGTGTATAGAGAGTTGACAGGTGGTATTTATTTTGGTGAAAGTGGGAAGTCAGAAGATGGTAATGCGGCATTTGATACCTGTAGCTACTCCAAAGAGGAGATTACTAGAATCGCTAAACTCGCTTTTGATGCTGCAAGACGGAGGGATAGCAGAGTGACACTGGTTGATAAGGCGAATGTGCTGGAAAGTTCTAGGCTCTGGCGTAAAGTGGTGACAGAAATGGCAGCCAATGACTATCCTGATGTTACGTTGGATTTTATGTTTGTTGATAATGCGGCAATGAAAATCATCCAAAATCCAAGGCATTTTGATGTGCTGCTGACAGGCAATATGTTTGGAGATATTCTTTCTGATGAAAGTTCCGTGATTGCAGGTTCATTGGGTTTGTTGCCTTCTGCTTCGGTAGGAGCGAAGGTGGCTTTGTATGAGCCTATTCATGGTTCATACCCAGAGGTAGCAGGCCAAAACATTGCCAATCCTGTGGCAACAATTCTTTCCGCTGCGATGATGTTAGAGTTATCTTTTGGCATGCGTGTGGAGGCAAAATTAATACGCGATGCAGTTGAGGATTCTTTGAACAATGGAATTGTTACCAAAGAGATTAATGGCGATAAGTTCTACACAACAGAAGAGGTGGGCGCATATATTGCCGCACTTGTTGCGGCATCCCCTAAATCAGAGTGATAAATAGAGATATTTGGCAACAAGTGTGACAGTGGTGTCGCTAATAAATGGAATTGTGGAAATTAAAAATCCAAGATATTATTGCTGAATTATAAATTACATATAGTTTTGCATTAAATTGTTTTTGCAGCATAAATCTTGTTTTGGAAAGAGCGCGTAATTTGAAAGAGCACAAGTGAGACACTTGCGCCAGCATACTTTATTAATTCTAATATGATTAAATCACTTTTGATAGTTGGTATTGGCGGTTTTTTTGGAAGTTCCGGCAGGTTCTTACTGCAACATACATTACTTAAGATATTCCCCGGAATTTTCCCTTGGGGTACTTTTCTCGCCAATGTCATTGGCTGCTTTTTGATAGGTATCGTGTTTGCTTTCTCAATGAAGGAGGATCCTATTTCTGTGGATTGGAAATTGTTTCTAGCGGCAGGTTTTTGTGGAGGATTTACGACCTTCTCCTCTTTCTCACAAGAAAATGTTCACATGCTACAAAACGGCCACTTTCTCACATTTTTTGGCTATCTCGCCGCAAGTATATTGTTGGGTTTCGGTGCTACCTATTTGGGGATGGTTGTTTTTAGGTAGAAATTAAAAATCAAAATTTTGTTATTTTATAAATTTTTTCGGTCAAATTAGTATTTTTGGTAGATGGAGGAAAAACAAAGGATAGTACTTTTTGAGAAAGCAAAATATTTTTTCAGAAATGAGATTGTAGAAGCACATATTTCAACAGCCTGTGTAAAGGCAGGAAAACTGGCGAATTATAATGTCAATCCATTTTTATACAAGTATTTAGCTAATTTTCTGAAAGGAAATGATAATCCTCGAAGCATTGCTGAAGCACTTGTTTTACCAAGAATCTTGGGCGCTTCTATCAATACTTCTTTTGGCATGCGAATTCAAAAATTAATCAGCGAATTATTTGATGGGTTTGGCTCTACCACTTCCGGAATTGATATTGAATTTGTTGATGCCCTTGATGGAAGGAAAAAGTACTGCCAATTAAAATCTGGACCAAATACAATTAATTTTGATGATGTGGAGACTATTTTGGGGCATTTTCAAGGCACTATAAATATGGCAAGAACAAATAATTTGAATATTGGGATAATGATATGATTGTAGGGGTGATTTATGGAGAGGTGGCGGAGTTAAGCTCACATTATAAAAGAATCGCTAAAAAATACCCAGTATTTATTGGAAAGGATTTTTGGTTTAGACTAACTGGAAAAGAAAACTTTTACTTTGATCTTA
>CAYRIF010000274.1:0-4933 GCA_964424205.1 uncultured Roseivirgaceae bacterium
TCAAGCTCAAATATTGCTCGAAAAAAGATGCGAAAAGTAAATCAAATAGTAAACTGAAAACGGTCAACGTCAGTTAGGCATTAACAAGAAGATACTTAAATGCCTTATATGCTTTAAAAGAGGTATTAGATAAAAAACAAAAATGAGAAAAACACATAATCAGATTAACAAGTTGTTCGTACAGAAAAAGAAAGAAATTCTTTCCATCTATTTCACAGCGGGTTTTCCGAAGCTAAATGATACGGCTACAATCATTAATAGCTTATCGGATGCAGGGGCAGACTTGATTGAAATTGGCATTCCTTTTTCGGACTCGGTAGTAGATGGACCAACCATTCAGCACAGCAATCAAGTGGCATTGGAAAATGGCATAACCTTGGATGTTTTGCTCAATCAATTGGAAGGGATTAGAGAAAGTACGAATATTCCATTGATCATGATGGGGTATTTGAATCCTATATATCAATACGGTGTAGAAAGATTTTGTAAAAGATGTAAGTCTATCGGTATTGATGGCTTGATTATTCCTGACCTTCCTTTACAAGAATATGAGCGCAGTTATCAGGAAATTTTCGAAGAGAATGATTTGCACATGGTGTTTTTAATTTCACCACAAACATCATCTGATAGAATTAAAATGATTGATGGAATCACTGATAGTTTTATTTATGTAGTTTCTTCTGCAGCCACTACTGGTGCGAAAAGCGAGGTTTCAGGGGATCAAGTTGCGTATTTTAGTAGAATTGACAACCTAAAGCTTAAGAATCTAAGATTGATAGGTTTCGGTATTTCCAATCACACGACTTTTTTGAAGGCATGTGAAAATGCTAATGGGGCGATTATCGGCAGTGCTTTTGTGACTGCTCTGAAAGAAGCCAATGATATTGAAAGTGCTGTTAAGGATTTTGTGGGTAAAATTAGAAATGAGTGATTTTTATTGCTTCGTGGTTCTATAAATTAATACTGTGAGAAATAGGTCTTTTGACCTTCTAATTTCTTTAATCTTTGCTCTTCTAAATCTAACAGCTTAGATAAATACTCGTTGGAATAGTAATGGTAATAAACTTTATAGAAAGGAGTTTTTTCTTCGCTAGATAATCTGTATGTGGTTTTTGAAATTAACTTTCTTTCATCGTTGTATTCAAACTCTTCATAAATTTCTGTTCCATTTGATTGAACTATTTTTTTACTTTTTAGGACATTGAATTTTTGGTATTCAAAAAGCACTTTTTCTTTGTTGAGACTAGCCAAATCTGTGATTGTAATTTGCTTAATTTTCTTGGTGTCGTAGTAGCTGATGACAACATTTTTTATAGGCCAATCATCTACTTTATACAGTTGTCGTTTAAGTTTTCCCTTGTGTAATGACGAGTGTTTCCATTTGTGTTTTTCAAAAACTAAATGTTGACGACTATATTTATAATGATAATTATCATGAATTGACAACCCCTGATTTTGAAAAGTTATAAGACTATCTAATTCTCCTAAGGTATTAAGATGTACTGTAAAAATGGGAATTTCATCTCCATTTTTCAATAAATAACCCTCTTCTGTTTTGACAAGTCTATCGAGGTAATTAATGTTTTTGTGATATTTTATACCTAATCCATATAATTGACCATAATATTTTGTTGTCATATGGTCAGAACCAAGTAACATATCCGTAAGGGTATATTCTTCTTCACTGAATTCAATTCTTTTGATATTTATGATAGCGTCTATGCCCAGTTTAATGGCTTCTGTTTTCATTTGAATTGCTAATTTTTTTGATTCGCCTTTAAATCCAGCTTCTGATATAGCAATGACTTTGATTTTAGAGTAAGCAGTATCCTTAGGAATTTCATTCTCAAAATAAAGCTTTACTCCGGCATTTGATTTTAAAGGAATTAGAGACGGATTGTCTTCTATTTCATATGACAGGTAAGTGGTGCTACAACCATAAGACGATAACAATAGTATAAAAAGCAGGAATTTTTTCAAAATAGTAAATTTAAAGAGTTTAACCATAGCTCACAACTATTAAGCCAATCTCAAAAAAAACAAAGCTAATTATAAAAATAAATTTTGTTTTTAATTCTTCCTGTTTACCTTTGTGCCGATGAACAAACTAAACAACATATTTTCTTATTATTATTTTTACTTCTGGACTAGAAAATTCGGAACGGTGAAAGTATGTTGATTTAAAGAAAAAAATATACAAACCCAGTTCCGAAAAGGACTGGGTTTTTTTATGCATATGATTGTAAAAGCGGCAAATAGATTAAGTCATGTAAAGGAGTATTACTTTTCAACGAAGTTGAGAGAAATACGCCAAATGATAGTGAATGGAGCGGATGTGCTTAATCTCGGTATTGGAAATCCTGATTTTATGCCTTCGGAAAATACAATTGATGCGCTGGTGCAATCTGCTAAAACGCCAACACATCATGGCTACCAAAGTTATAAGGGAATTCCTGAATTGCGAAAAGCAATGGCGGCTTGGTATCAGAAAACCTATAAGGTGACATTGGATTTTGATACAGAAATATTACCCTTGATTGGTTCGAAGGAAGGCATCATGCATGTTTCCTTGGCGTTTCTTAATGAAGGTGATGCAGTATTGGTGCCAAATCCTGGATATCCAACCTATACCTCGGTGAGTAAATTGGTAGGAGCAAAAATCATTACCTATGATTTAGAAGAATCACTGGGTTGGAACATTGATATTGACAAGTTGAAAAAAGTGGACTTGTCAACTGTGAAAATCATGTGGGTAAACTTCCCTAATATGCCAACGGGAGCTTCGGGAGACGAACAAGTATTAACCGAATTAGTGAAATTGGCAAAGGAGCATCAATTCTTAATTGTGAATGATAATCCGTATAGCATGATTTTGAATGAGCAACCGAAGAGTATGCTTGCCATTGAAGGGGCAAAAGATGTCTTATTAGAACTTAATTCTTTGAGTAAGTCGCATAATATGGCAGGTTGGCGCATGGGCTGGGTTTCAGGAAAAAAGGAATACATCGAGACGATTCTGAAAGTAAAAAGCAACATGGATTCTGGTATGTTTTTGCCAGTCCAACATGCAGCTGTGGCAGCATTGAAAAATACGGATGACTGGCACATTGCTCAAAATGAAAGGTATAAGAAAAGGAGGGAAGTAAGCAAAGAGTTGTTAGACTTGCTTGGTTGTGTTTATGATAATCACCAATCAGGCTTATTCATTTGGGCAAAAATACCGCAGCAAGAAAGAAGGGTAGAGGATTTTGTAGATGATATTTTGCAGAAAGCAAATGTGTTCATCACGCCAGGATTCATTTTCGGGTCGAATGGTGAGAGATATGTGCGGGTATCGTTGTGTAATGATGAAGCGGTATTGATAGAGGCGATGAGAAGGATAAAGGAAAAATTGGTAATTGGATAAGAAAAAATGGTAGTAACAATAATCGGTTTGGGTTTGATTGGCGGTTCATTGGGATTGAGCTTAAAACAGAATGGCTTTGCTTCAAAAATCATTGGTGTAGATAATAATCCTAATCATGCAAAGGAGGCGCAGAAATTAGAAATCGTGGATGAAGTTATGAATTTGGAAGAAGCGATTGAAGCATCACGATTGGTTCTGTTAGCCATTCCTGTAAATATTGCTAAGATAATATTACCTACTATTTTGGATTTAGCAAAGCCGGAAACTGTGGTGGTTGATATGGGTTCTACGAAACTAGGAATTTGTGAGGCAGTAGCCAATCATCAAAACCGTCAATGCTTTGTGGCATCGCATCCTATTGCTGGAACTGAGAATTCGGGACCTTCTGCGGCATTTCCTACTTTATTTATGCAAAAAGTGGCCATTATTTGTGAAAAAGATTTGAGTGGAAAATATGCTTTGGGATTGACAGAGCGCTTATACAAGAGCATGTACATGAAATTAATATACATGAATCCTGAAGACCACGACAGGCATATTGCTTATGTATCACACTTGTCGCATATCACGTCATTTGCCCTTGGATTGACGGTTTTGGAAGTGGAAAAAGATGAGAAAACAATTTTCAATATGGCGGGAAGTGGATTTGCCTCGACTGCTAGATTGGCAAAAAGTTCCCCACAAATGTGGGCGCCAATTTTTGAACAAAATTCCAAGAATTTGTCCAATGTGCTGGAAGCGTATATTGATAATTTGAAATTATTCAAAAAATATATTGATAGTGGAAATAGTGATGAAATACATAAATTAATGGCAGGAGCCAACAGGATTAGGAAAGTATTAGAATAAAATATAAACCAATAAATAATAGACAGATGAAGGTAAATTTAAATACAATTCCATTCAAAGAGTGGGGATTAGGATTGGATGATTTTTTCGTGGTGAGTGGTCCGTGTAGTGCAGAGAGCGAGGAGCAAGTGGTAAGCACCGCCAAAGAAGTAGCCAAGAGTGAGCGGGTAAAATTATTACGTGCAGGTATTTGGAAGCCTAGAACTAGACCAAATGCTTTTGAAGGTATTGGTGAGATAGGATTGGAGTGGTTGAATGCTGCCAAGCAGGAAACAGGATTGCCCATTACCACAGAAGTAGCAAATGCCAAGCACGTAGAATTATGCTTGAAACATGGTGTAGATGTATTGTGGTTAGGCGCGAGAAGCACAGTGAATCCTTTTACGGTACAGGAAATTGCTGATGCACTAAAAGGAGTAGATATTCCGGTGATGATTAAAAATCCAATCAATCCTGATTTGGGTCTATGGGTGGGTGCATTGGAGCGGATAAATCAAGCAGGTATCACCAAATTGGCTGCGATACACCGAGGATTTTCATCGTTTGAGAAATCACCTTTTAGAAATATCCCAAAATGGTCTATTCCGATTGAATTGAAACGAATACTTCCTGAGATAGAGATTGTTTGTGACCCCAGCCATATTGCAGGTAACAGAGATTTAATTCCTTTCATTGCTC
>CAYRIF010000275.1:0-4919 GCA_964424205.1 uncultured Roseivirgaceae bacterium
AATCCCCTCATATTTTGTGCGCTTTAATGGCGAATTTTTAAAAACTTTATTGAAAACCTCTTTGGTCATTTCTAACCATTCTTTATCACCAAAACCTTGTAAATCATCGTTTGCATTGAAATTAGATTCTTGATGAGGTTTAGAGAAGCGATTCCATGGGCAAACATCTTGACAAATGTCGCACCCAAAAATCCAATTTTCAAATTTGCCTTTGAATTCACCAGGGATTTGATCCTTTAGCTCAATGGTTAAATATGAAATACACTTGCTGCCATTAACAACACCTGCCGCTGAGATGGCATCGGTAGGACATGCATCAATGCAACGAGTGCAAGTACCGCAATGGTCGTTTACGGGAATATCGTATTCAAACGCTACGTCAATAATTAACTCAGCTAAAAAGAAGAAACTACCCATGCTTTTGTTGAGCAATAAACTATTCTTGCCAACCCAACCTATCCCACTTTTGCTAGCCCATGCACGCTCTAATACTGGGGCAGAATCCACAAAGACTCTACCGTTAATTTCACCTATTTCAACCTCCAGGTGTTGTATTAATGTTTTAAGCTTGGGCTTGATAATATGATGATAATCTTTGCCATATGCGTATTTTGCGAGTTTAAAATCGCTTTTGGAAAAAATATTTTTCTCTGGGTAATAATTATAAGCGAGAGAAACAACAGATTTTGCTCCTTCCACTAACTTCCTTGGGTCTAGTCTCTTGTCAAAATAATGCTCCATATAACCCATGTTTCCATGCATATTTTGATTTAACCATTGCGCTAGGAGGGGCGCTTCTTTTTCCAGAAATACAGCTTTTGAAACACCACAAAAATCAAACCCCAATTTTGAGGCGGTTGTTTTCAATAGCTGTGTGTGTTTTTTCGTTGTATTCAAGTTGTAAAGCAGTGTAGTCGGATATATTTATTTCAAAAATACAACTTCAATAATGGAATTAAAAATAAGGAAGTCAGAATTCGGAGAATCATTTGTCTTAACTATAGTTTCAACAATTAGAAAAGTGACAGTTAAGGTTCAAGTTGAAAGTAATAAATAATTATTCTAAAATATAGTTTGTGTTTTATTAGAAAAATGATTGTACTTTTTAAAGAACTTTTATTTTTTTTTATCGATTAAACGCAGTGAGAGGCATAATGAAAAAGTCAAGTCAAAATACACTTTTTTATTAACTATTTTTTTTACAAATTTGTTCCCCCGCTATATCTAAAGAGGGTCAATTTTTAATAATTTTAACATGGATATATAAATGCAACAAGACTGCAAAATGGTATGGAGCAATTGTCTCCAAATTATAAAGGATCAAATTGGGGAGCAAGCTTACAAAACTTGGTTCGCTCCGATAGTTCCTGTAAAACTTGACAATACCGTTTTGACCATTCAAGTTCCAAGTCAGTTTTTTTATGAGTGGCTTGAAGAGCATTATGTTGAAATTATTAAGTTGGCTTTGGATACGGCATTAGGAAAAGAGGGGAGGTTAGAGTATTCAGTAATTGTTGATAAAGGCGATGAAAAGAACAGTCCTTATACCATAAGTCTACCAGGCTCACAAAATAGCCAAAAGCAAGGTGCATTTAAAAGCCCTTTTGAATTAAAAGCAATTGATAGGGTAAGACAGGAATCTCAACTTAACCCAAATTATTTGTTTGAAAGCTATATAGAAGGTGATTGTAACAGACTGGCACGATCTGCAGGATATGCAGTGGCAAAGAAGCCAGGAAATACATCATTTAATCCATTGATGTTTTATGGTGGTGTTGGGTTAGGGAAAACACATCTAGTCCAAGCCATTGGTAATGATATTAAGAAAAATTTGCCAGAAAAATTTGTGCTCTATGTCACTTCTGAAAATTTTACCAATCAATTTATAGAAGCACTGAAAAATAATAATGTTCAGGATTTCACAAATTTCTATCTACAGGTAGACGTGTTGCTGATTGATGACGTTCAATTTTTAGCGGGAAAAGAAAAAACACAAGAAATTTTCTTTCATGTATTTAATCACTTACATCAGCTAGGCAAGCAGATAATCATGACGAGTGATCGCCCGCCGAGGGATTTAATGGGATTGCAGGAAAGACTCCTTTCTAGGTTTAAGTGGGGATTGACCGCCGACTTACAGCAGCCAGATTATGAAACTCGGATGGCTATCATTAAGCGAAAAATGCAGGCTGATGGTATAGAAATCCCTGAAAATGTGGTTGAATATATTGCCTATAGTGTTGATACCAATGTCAGGGAGTTGGAAGGCGTGATTATTTCTTTGATTGCGCATGCTTCACTTAACCGACGGGAGATTGACCTAGAGTTAGCAAAGCAAACACTTAAAAATATTGTTCAGAATATAGAAACTGAGGTAGGGATAGACTATATCCAAAAGGCTGTTTCTGAATATTTTGATGTGGCTATTGATGACATGAAAGCCAAAACCCGTAAGAAAGAAATTGTGACTGCCAGACAAGTAGCCATGTATCTTTCTAAACAATACACCACCCACACATTGAAGTCAATTGGTTTATATTTTGGAAAAAGAGACCACACGACGGTACTGCATGCGGTAAAAACCGTTGAAGACCTAATGGATGTAGACGTTAACTTTCGCGGCTCTGTGGAGGGAATGAAAAAGAAACTCAAAATGAGTAAAATTAATTTTACTCGATAAGTAATATCCGCTCACTTTTTTCAATATGTAGGTTGCGCGCACATGCAAATCATTCCTCAAGGCGCTGATTTCCACCCAATTAAACATGTATTATGCCTAGAATATATGGTATTATATTGCCAATAAGTACCCTGTATTTGTTGGTAGTAAGAAGTAATAATGAAGTTTAATAGATAAGCTAACGCATGTAATGTTTGAGCTTTCCCTAGAGGTATATTTTGCTTCTTGGAAAAATAATTGTGTACCTTTGCATCCAAATATCAAATTAAAATTTTATTAAACTAAAAGATTTACAAGACAAAACAAGTTATGAAAAAAGCATTATTAATTATTGTAGCAATGGCATTTGTGTCATTTTCATCTTATTCTCAAACATATAAGCCATTTCAGCTTTATGTAGGTTTTGGATACGCTGTGCCTTCTGGTGGTGGTGGTGTTCTTATCGATGTAGAGCCTGCTTATCGTATAAGCGATCAAATGGCGGTTGGATTAAGAATAGAGTCAGCAGCGATGGCTAAAAAAGTATTAACAACGCAAGCAACTTCATCAGCTGTAGTATCTTATACTGTTAATGGAAGGTACTATTTAGGAGAAGGCACTGGTTTTAGACCATACGTAGGATTAGGATTGGGCATGTACTCATTGGGTAACGTGGGATTTGATGTAAATGGCGGAAATACAACAGGTGGTGTTGATGTTGGTTCTAAATTTGGGTTTTATCCAAGAATCGGTTTTGATGCTGGTCACTTCAATATGAACCTTGATTACAATATTGTAGGAAAATCAACATTGGATGATGGTAACGGAGGAACAGCTGCAGAAGTTAAAAACACGTATATTGGAATCAGATTAGGATTCTTTTTATTCGGTGGAAAAAACTAGTAATTTGGAGGGCAACCTCTTTATTTAAAAAATTAGTATTAACTGGTACGAATTTATGATTTGTACTGGTTTTTTTATGTCCAAAATTGAAATAGACTATTTTCACTAAATAACTAGTTTCTTTTATTTTCAAAAAGCACTTTTAAATTCACTTTTATATATTTTTGTCGCATGGGATTCAAATCTTTTCTCAGCAAGCCATTTGCGAAATATATTATAAGCAAGCAAAAAAAATGGGCGGCCAATCCGGCGGAGACACAGCATCAAGTTTTCTTATCAATTATTGCGGGTGCGGCAAATACAAAGTTTGGAAAAGATCACGACTTCTCATCAATAAAAAGCTACGAGGATTTTAAAAAAAAGGTGCCGATAAGAGATTACGAGGCATTAGCACCTTATATTGAACTACTGAAAGAAGGGAAGCCTGATGTTTTATGGAAAGGAAAGCCGCTTTATTTTTCTAAGACATCTGGTACCACCTCAGGGGCGAAGTATATTCCAATCACCAAAGAGTCGATGCCTAACCACATCAATGGGGCGAGGGATGCGCTGCTCAATTATATTTACGAAACTGGTAACGCAAAATTCATTGACGGTAAATTAATTTTTCTTTCCGGCAGTCCTGAACTGACTAAAACAGGAGGTATATTGACGGGAAGACTTTCAGGGATCGTTAATCATCATGTGCCCAATTATTTGCGGAGCAATCAAATGCCTAGTTACGAAACCAATTGTATTGACGACTGGGAAAACAAGTTGGATAAAATTATTGAAGAGACGATAGACGAAAAGATGACCCTAATTTCAGGGATTCCACCGTGGGTGCAGATGTATTTTGATAAACTGGCTGAGAAAACAGAAAAAAAGGTGAAAGATATCTTTCCTGAGTTCTCATTGTTTGTATATGGCGGTGTGAATTTTGAACCCTATCGGGCAAAACTGAAGGAGTCTATTGGCAGAAAAATTGATGCAGTAGAATTATTCCCTGCATCAGAAGGTTTTTTTGCTTTTCAAGATTCGCAAACAGAAGCGGGGATGTTACTTTTGCTGAATAGCGGTATTTTTTATGAGTTTATTCCTGCGGGGGAATATTATGATGAAAAACCGACCAGGTTAAAAATTGATGAAGTTGAATTAGGCGTGAATTACGCTTTGATTATTAATAGCAATGCCGGGTTGTGGGGCTATTCGATAGGAGATACGGTTAAGTTTGTGTCAAAAAAACCATACCGTCTTTTGGTGACAGGCAGAATCAAACACTTTATCTCGGCATTTGGGGAGCACGTGATTGGAGAAGAAGTGGAAAAGGCAATGAAATTCACCATGGAACAATTTCCTGAAGTCGAATTGGTGGAGT
>CAYRIF010000276.1:0-4918 GCA_964424205.1 uncultured Roseivirgaceae bacterium
AAAGACCCACCTACGCCAAAGCTTCGGTGGGTGAGAGAGAAAAGAAAATAGAAATGAGACGTGAGACTTAGGACAAATTACTTATATGATTCTTATATGCCTTATATGGTGAAAAAAGACCCACCTACGCCAAAGCTTCAGTGGATGAGAGAAAAGAATAGAGAAAATAGACTTAGGGCTTAGAATCTACTTTTTGAGAACAATAAAAATAGAAGTATCTTTGCATTCATCACTACGTTATAAATTTTCAAATTACATATGTCATTTAAGTCACTCGGGTTGTCCGACCCATTATTGAAAGCAATAAGCAAAAAAGGATACACAGCACCTTCTGCCATTCAGCAAAAAGCCATTCCTATAATTTTAGAAAGAAAAGATGTATTGGCATCTGCACAAACTGGTACTGGAAAAACAGCAGGTTTTACTTTACCCATGCTACAAATTTTGTCGAAACAGCAATTTGTAAAACGACCTGTTCGTGCCTTGATATTGACTCCTACACGAGAACTAGCAGCGCAGATATTTGAAAATGTACGTGAGTATAGTGAGTTTGTAGACATCAGGTCTGCCGTAATTTTTGGTGGTGTAAAAGCCAATCCACAAATTAGAGCTTTGCGAAATGGGGTAGATGTTCTAGTAGCCACTCCAGGTCGATTACTAGATTTGAATAGTCAAAATGTGCTTTCATTACGAAATATTGAGATATTGGTGTTGGACGAGGCCGATAGAATGCTGGATATGGGATTCTTAAGGGACATCAAACGTATTCTTGCCTTAATGCCTGCACGACGACAGAATTTATTGTTTTCAGCAACCTTTTCTAAGGAAATAAAAAAACTAGCAGGAGAGTTTTTGCATCAGCCAGTATTGGTAGAAGCAACTCCTCAGAATACTACTGTTGAAAAAATTATTCAAAAAACCTATCGGGTAGATAAAGGAAGGAAAACAGCGCTAATCATCAAGCTGATTACTGAAGGAAACTGGAAGCAAGCATTGGTTTTCACAAGAACGAAACATGGTGCCAATAAGCTCACCAAGAAAATGATTGCGCAAAATATTGCTGCTGCTGCCATTCACGGAAACAAAAGTCAAGGAGCGAGAACAAAAGCATTGGCTGGGTTTAAAGCAGGCACCGTGCGTGTATTGGTGGCCACAGATATTGCAGCTCGTGGGTTAGATATTCCATTGTTGCCGCATGTTGTCAATTTTGAATTGCCAAACATTGCTGAAGATTATATCCACAGAATCGGTAGAACCGGCAGAGCGGGTGCCAATGGAGAAGCCATTTCTTTGGTCAGTCATGATGAGCTAGAATATGTCAGGGAAATTGAAAAACTACTGGGACATAAGTTATCGAGCGAGGTAATTGAAGGTTATGAACCTGATCCAAATGCCAAGCATGAAGAAGCTCCTAAAAAGTCTTTTGGCAGACCTAAGGGAAACAAAAATAAGAACAAGAAGAAGTGGCGACCTAGGCGGAGGGATTAGAAATTTGAATATCTAGAAAGAAAAGTGTATTATTGTCAAAGAGAGAACCTGTGTTTTAAATTAAACAACTGCTATAATGGGATTTAAAGGCTTTTTCATTTTTTGTTTAACATTGTTATCAACAGGTTTACTAAATGCACAAAGCAACTTCAAACCTGCTTATATTATAAAACACTCCGCAGACACACTGTATGGTGAGGTAGACAATCGCGGAGACCTGATTATGGGGAGAACGTGTAAATTTAAATCACAAGAAGGTTCTATTCACGAATATAGCCCAAATGATATTACTGCATTTAGATTTATTGATAGTAAATATTATATTTCAAGAGAGGTAAATGGTGAAAAGGTTTTTCTACAATACCTAATTAAAGGGGAGGTTGACCTATATTATCTAAGGGACCAAGAAGGAGACCATTATTTTCTAGATAAGGAAGATAAGAAATTATTAGAAATTCCATATGAAGAAAAATTTGAATATATAAATGGTAAAAAGTATTTATATAAATCAAATAAGCATATAGGGGTTCTAAATGTATATATGCAAGATGCACCAAACTTTCAGAAAAGAATCAATGGAGTAAAGAAACTAGAACATAGAAATTTGATTAAATTGTGTAGAGACTATCACAATAGTGTTTGTGATAGTGAAAAGTGCATTATATATCAAAAGAAAGCGGTAGTGAAATTTAACTTGGAAATACTAGGAGGGGTTATAAACCATTATAATATTGAAACAAAGGAAGGTAAAAATCATATGACTACAGGTTTTTTAGTCAGCATTGGAATACCTAGAGCAAATGAAAAACTATATTTAAAAACTGGAATACTTTATTCTCAAGGGTTAGGTATCAATAGAAATATTGGAGGGGAAAAATTTAAGAAGTATAGAATACCGCTGGATATTGCTTATTTAGGACCTAACACACATACATTCAGACCTTCTTTCTCAATAGGATTTTTTACCTCTTCCTATTCTGTAGGACTATTTACCAAACTAAATAAAAAAACATATATTGGTATTCAAAACAGGTTTGATTTTAAATCTTTCAAATTATTATTAGTACCCTCTAAATTAAATGACTACTCAATAATGGGAAGCCTTCTGATAGAACTTTAAATACTTTATTCTGAAAAATTACCTATTAATAATTACCTTATTCTTTATCGGATTATCCGCTTGTACAATACTGAGAAAACAAGTGACACAGAAAACACCACTATAGAAACTACCGAAAGCATTGCCCTGCCACATGAAGGCAGCTGGGCTAGGAACTTTGAAATAGGCAAGGACAGTACGCAATATGTTTATTATACGATCTGGGAAGATAGTATCAAATATGAAATGAGTGGTATCATGGCAATGAACTACACCATCAAAATGGATACTTTTGTGGTAGCAGATAACCGATGGATAGGAACACTAATAATCAATCCTTTGTTATTTTTGCAAAAAATATTACCGCCGATTCTATCACACTACTAAAACAAAAAGCCGAAGACTAACAAGCAGCATTGAGCATGCCCTTCCCTTCGGATTCTGCCACTAGCCACTTCACCACGTGAAATGTTTATTATTTGAATAAGTAAAATACAAGCGTATCACTATATTTGCGTCTAAATATTGAAAATAAAATAGCATATGTTATCAAAAGACATTGAAAAAGCCCTAAACGCTCAGATTAAAATTGAAGCAGAATCATCCCAAATCTATTTATCTATGGCTTCCTGGGCAGAAGTACAAGGACTAAATGGTGTAGCACTATTCATGTATGCGCAATCTGATGAAGAGCGGGACCACATGCTAAAATTAGTTAAATACGTGAATGAAAGAGGTGGGCATGCGAAAGTAACCACCCTTGATGCACCTCCAGTCAAGTTCGGCTCTACCAAAGAAATGTTTGAGGATTTATTGCAACACGAAATTTTCGTCTCAAAAAGTATCAATGCCCTAGTACATATCACCTTAGAAGAAAGAGACTATGCGACCCATAATTTTTTGCAGTGGTATGTAGCCGAACAGATAGAAGAAGAATCGCAGGCGAGAACCATTCTAGATAAAATCAATGTGATAGGTGATGACAAAGGGGGCTTATACTTGTTTGATAATGACATCAAGCAAATGACAGCAGTAAAAAATCCTACCAATTAGTTAAGAGAAATATGTGCTAAATGCCTGAAATAGGGTCAAAAACCATCCTCCTTACAGCTCACATAAAAGCAAAATATAACACCACTTCTCTTCTATACCTACTACTAGCTACAAATTTTCGCTAATGCTAGGTATTGAAATTTACTTATAAGAAATTTAGATTTGCATTGTTATTTATATTAAGTCTAAATTAAAATAAGAAATGAGGAAAATACTAACATTACTAATGATCGCCATCGCGCCAAGCTTAATGGCACAAAATGACACCTCAAATTTAAGTACTAACAATGCAAATGCTACCAGTGCTATCAATAAACTAACGGTTGGGACCTATGCACAAATAGATTACAATCAGAAAATAGATAGTGAGACAAAACAAAATGGCGTATTGGATGTGCACCGCTTGGTGATGACCATGGGTTATAGATTTAGTGACCGTACTCGGTTTTTTAGCGAAATAGAATTTGAGCATGTTAATGAGGTATTTATGGAACAAGCCTTCGTAAGTCATAAAATCAACGACTATATGAATATAAAGGCAGGTCTATTACTCATCCCAATGGGCATTATCAACGAGTACCATGAGCCTCCAATATATAATGGCGTAGAAAGACCTAACGTAGATAAAAACATTGTGCCTACTACCTGGAGAGAAATAGGCATAGGCATCAACGGTCGATTTGACGAGGCCGCAATAAAATACCAATTATACATAGTCAATGGATTCAATGGTTACACTGGCGATACAGGAAAATTCAGGGGAAAAGATGGACTACGAAAAGGCAGGCAAAAAGGGGCAGAGTCGTTTATGAGTTCGCCTAACCTAAGCATGAAAATTGATTACTATGGGGTTTCAGGGCTGAAACTTGGACTCGCAGGTTACTTTGGGAAATCGCAATCATCACTGTTCAATGGCTTGTATAAAAATGACACAAATGGATTGGCAGCAGCAGATAGTTCGGTTGTAGGTGTTGCAATGATTGGTCTGGATGCTCGGTACAATACTGGCGGACTGAGTCTCAGAGGACAACTCATCACCACTAAAATCTCCAATACCCTAGCGTACAATACTAAAACCGGCAAAGATTTAGGCAGTAGTCTAATGGGCTATTATGTCGAATTGGGATACAATGTTCTACATAACAATACCAAAACAAGTTCAGAGTTGATACCATTCGTAAGGTATGAAAATTATGATACACACCATAAAGTAGAAGGTATCATTAAAAACAAAGCGTACGCTAAATCAGAAGTTATTTTCGGTTTTGGGTGGAAGCC
>CAYRIF010000277.1:0-3045 GCA_964424205.1 uncultured Roseivirgaceae bacterium
TTGCCCCAAAAATCTGAATGGAATCTTTCCACTTTCTTCGCAGTGTTGGTACTTCTATTTCGTCCGTTCCCAACAAAAATTTTGCTGTATGACCATCATTCCCCTTGAGGTCATCTATCGTTCCTTGGAAAACCAATTCACCACCATGAGCGCCTGCATCCGGACCAATGTCAATGATTTGATCCGCCTCTCGCATCACTTCTTCCTCATGCTCCACAATGATGACGGTATTTCCTAGGTCTCTCAATGTTTTTAAAACCTCAATCAATTTTTGGGTGTCCCTTGGGTGCAAACCAATACTTGGTTCATCCAAAATATACATAGACCCCACCAGGGCACTGCCCAGTGATGTCGCCAATTTTATTCGTTGAAACTCTCCTCCTGATAGCGTTGAAGACAAACGATTCAACGTCAAATATCCCAATCCAACTTTATTTAAGTATTCTAACCTATTGTTAATTTCTTTTAAAATTCTATCCGAAACTTTAGCTTGATAATCGGTCAGATTGATTGTCTTGAAAAACGTAGTTAACGTTTCTATTGGCATGAGCACCAGGTCGATGATTGATTTGTCATCAATTTTAACATATGACGCATCCTTTCTCAATCTACTGCCTTTACAATCTGGGCAAATTGTCCTGCCTCTATATCTTGAAAGTAACACTCGGTATTGAATTTTATAAGATTGTTTTTCTAGGTCTTTGAAAAAAGCGTTGAGTCCCTCAAAATATCCATTGCCTGTCCATAACAATTCTTGCTGCGCTTTGTCCAAGTCATTAAATGGTCTATGGATAGGAAAATCAAACTCATCGGCATGCGTGATTAGCGGAGTCACCCATTTTTTCATGGTTTCACTTCGCCATGGGGCGATGGCATTTTGGTAAATCGAAAGGCTTTTATCAGGAATTACTAAATCTGGGTCAATGCCCAAAACTTTCCCAAAACCACCACATACTTTACACGCACCATACGGATTATTAAAGCTAAAAAAATTAGCTGATGGCACTTCGAAAAGCATTCCATCACGCTCAAATTTATCAGAAAATGTTTTTTCAACGCCCTCCGCTGTTTTGACAATACAGCTTCCCTCTCCTTCATAAAAAGCAGTTTGTGTAGAATCACCCAACCTAAACTGCGTCTCCTCATCATTCTTTACAACGATTCTATCAATGAGCACCTCGATGTTTTTAGCAGCCTCGACAAGTGCTATTTTGTCCTGTAAATCTTCAATAAAATATAACGCGCCATCAACAATTACCCTCGTAAAACCCTTGCTCAGCAAAATGCTCAACTCTTGTTTATAGCCCCGATCCTCGTGCTTGAGCAAAGGACAAAGCACCATGACTTTAGTTCCTTCATCCATAGACAGCACATAGTTCACCACATCGGAAACCGTATTCTTTCGTACTTCTTTGCCACTGATAGGCGAATAGGTAACACCTGCCCTGGCAAAAAACAGTTTCAAATAATCATAAATCTCAGTAAGCGTACCCACAGTAGAGCGAGGATTTCTAGTGTTTACCTTCTGTTCAATCGCAATGGCCGGAGAAACCCCTCGGATATAATCTACCTCCGGTTTTTCCATCCTCCCTAAAAACTGACGAGCATAGGAACTCAGGCTCTCTACATACATGCGCTGTCCTTCGGCAAATAACGTGTCAAATGCCAATGATGATTTTCCAGAACCAGACAGCCCGGTAATCACCACCAATTTATACCTAGGTATCGCTACCGAAAGATTTTTTAGGTTGTTTACCCTCGCCCTTTTAATAATAATATATTGCTTGGGGTCAAGCGTATCTATTGAATTATTTTTGTGCTGCACCAATGTCTTACTCATAAACAGACAAAGATAGCATAGCCACATTATATCTGCTACATTTTTGTTCGGAAAAATAGTGTTTCTTCCTTTCGTAAGAACTACATGGGGAATCGCATATTAATTACAGAGATACATACTGCATCATTTCACTTGGATGAACGTTTAAAAATTTTGCAAGTGTAGTAATAGTACATAGTGTCGGGTTTATTCTACCCGTTTCTATTCTTGCAATTTGAGACAAACTAATACCAGAAGAGTAAGCTAATTCTTCCTGAGAAACAC
Source organism: uncultured Roseivirgaceae bacterium (assembly GCA_964424205.1). GTDB lineage: Bacteria > Bacteroidota > Bacteroidia > Cytophagales > Cyclobacteriaceae > CAYRIF01. The sequence continues at coordinate 2,105 of CAYRIF010000277.1, forward strand.
CCGCCCTGTTTCTTAGGTTTTTTAAGTGCTTACCAAAAGCTAATAGGATTTTTTCGTCACGAAATTGCATTCAATAACGAAAGAGAAGAAAAAATGCAAAAATTGTTATAGCATATTTACTATAATCAAATATTTTTAACAAATTCGAATTCAATTGTGTCATAAAGTGATACAATTGAATAATTTTTTGAGATTATCAGCTAATGTTTTTTTACAGCTAGAAATGGAGAACGTGGCAGATCAGCAAAATTTCAAAAACCTGTAATAATCTGAATATATCGTTTTGGCCAAACTATGTATAAATAAGAAAATTATGCCCTGTGTCTCAAAATATTAGGGTTTTAACCTATATTTAAATTTTATATTATTATGAAAACCATATTCAAAAACAGTTTATTTATTATTCTTTCATTACTAATTTTTTCTTCTTGCAATGAACAGGAGGGTATGAGTCGAACAGACTTAAATCTAGAAAGATATGAACTACTACGTACAACACTTACCAATGACTTTAACCAAGTAGCCTATTTATTACATGAAAATAACGCTACCTTCTTTGATAAAAAAGAAGTTATCAAAGTTGCAGAAACATATTATGGAAAAAAGTCTAGTCCATTAAATTCCTTCTTAGATACTTTTAACAAACCTTCTGTGACAAACGGAAGATTAAATGACAACCTGAATGACTTCCAACGAAAAAATGTGGAAGAAATAACATCTTCATTATCAAATTATTCATCCCTATCAGAATTTCAGGCTTCTCTAGATGATAAGTTTAATAATTTTATGGGGCAATCCATCAATGATGTTGATAAGGATTTTATTCTTTCGTATATTACAGCTTATAAAGTCAGTTTAGATTTCGTTGTTAATAACCAAGAGTTGTTCGTTTCTGATACTGCAATTAATGGACGTGGCTGGTGGGGCGACTGGGGGAAATG
>CAYRIF010000277.1:3145-4884 GCA_964424205.1 uncultured Roseivirgaceae bacterium
GTCAGGTGCAGCCTCGGCATGCGAGGACAAATCCGATAGTCAAAACTAAAACTTAATACGTTATGAAAAATATTCTTGTTCTATTGGTTATCAATCTCACACTTTTCATGTGGTCTTTTTCTATTTTTTTAAATAAAGGAATCCCTGCAGGAACAAATAACTGGAGATTTTATGCGTCACTACTAGGAACTCTAGTTTTCTTCACTTTTGTAGGAATTATTTTACTCAAAATTTATAGAGGGGTTAAAAATGCTTAATCCCCATAAGAACAAACATCTATTACTATGAATGTGATTTTAAAACAAACAATCCTATTCTTTTTTATCCTTTTTCCAATCCTGTTTTTAATAAAGTACTTTATTTTAAAATCAGGAGTTGTCAACGAGGGGCTATTTGAAACATTTTTAACGAGTATCCTTTCCACGTTACTATTTGGTTTTATTGTTAGCAAATTAAAAAAGGGGAATAGGTTTGTAGAAAGATAGTACAGTAGTTTGTGTTACCCCTAAAAGGGATGCCTTTTTGGGGTAACATTTTTATAATAGCTTAGTTCCTAACTTCTTTATCATGATATATCCACTAGGTATATATCATTGAATTTCTATCATACCATACATGCTGCCAAAATACAACTAAAGTATATTTCTTTGTTTTTTCATGGTTCAGTACCTTTTTGGAACAAATTTTATCATAAAACTGTTTAAAAACATACATCAAGGCTTGCAAGTTGTCCACAATTTATTAGCTTTGGAGATATAAATAATATTTTTTTAATCAAAAACCCCTCGTACACAATATGATATAAAGCTCTACGTTAACTAAATGTGTGATTTTTTATGAAGAAGTATTCAGTGAGTGATAGCAAGTTGATATCACTGTATATAAATGGTAACGAAGAGGCTTTTGAACAACTCCTTACGAGGCATAAGTCTAGAATATTTACAAGTATTTATTTAATTGTCAAAGACCGCTACAAAGCGGAGGATCTTTTGCAAGAGACTTTTATTAAAGTTATAAATACTTTTAGAAGAGGTAAGTACAACGAAGAAGGAAAGTTTTTGCCATGGGCGATGCGCATTGGGCATAACTTGGCGATAGACCACTTTCGAAAAGCGAAAAGGTATCCGACCATTGTCACCGAAGACGGGAGCAATGTGTTTAATACATTGGAGTTTGCAGAGAGTTCTTTTGAAGATGTACAAATTAAAGAGGATACACGTGAGCGTGTGCGGGAGTTGATAAAAGAACTTCCCAAAACACAACGAGAGGTGTTGATTATGAGGCATTACAATGAAATGAGTTTTCAGGAAATTGCCGAAGCAACAGGAGTGAGTATCAATACGGCACTTGGGAGAATGCGGTACGCTTTAATTAATTTAAGGAAAAAAATGAACAAATATACTACTGCCTATGATAATAACTTTTACCCCAAATGATGTAATACGCTATTTTTATAACGAGACATCTCAAACAGAAAACAAGGAGCTTGAAAAAGCATTACTCCTTGACTCAGACTTGATGGAAGTCTACGAACAGTTACTCAACCTTGGAGGCTTGATGAATAAAATTCAGGAAGAACCCTCTCAGAAAGTTGTTGACACAATTCTAAACTATTCTAAATTTAAGAATTTAGATTCGGTTACGAATAGATGACGAAAAAGGAACGGTTTAGTGCATTTATAGACTATTTTTCTACGCACAATCCCGAAGCAGAAACTGAGCTAGATTACGGCAACCCT